>NZ_LZHM01000028.1:0-45142 GCF_001690875.1 Gilliamella sp. wkB18 | reverse complement strand
GGTTCTGGAATATGGCACAGTTGCGGTTTAACGTTAGTCTAGCCAGTCGTGGCGATAAGACCACTTGATAATGCGCTTCTTCTTTATTCACCGATAATTGGCTAAACTCGGTGATAATGCCATAAACCTTGCGGCTGCTTTTATCATTGGTAAAATCACCCAAGGCACGGATTGCAGAACTGAGCGCATCGCTTACAACAGAATTAAATGAGAAAGTAGCCGGTTGGTTTAAAAAAGCATCGGTAGATAGGGTTTTATTGGCGCTGGTAAAAGTAATGGTGTAATGCCACAGCTGGTTTAAGGCCTCTTCGCCTTTGACGTTTAACACCGATATAGGAGCGCTGAGTTCATCAATGGTTAGTGTGTAACGGTTGTGGCTAACTTTATTTGTTAATTGGCTAAGCAAGTCTTTCCCTGCTTGTCCTGCTTGTTCGACGATTTTATCTAAATGTTTTACCATTTTTTTTCCTTTACTACCTTGCTACTTATTTTTATTTAGTTTTGTCATATTTACCTATTTTTATCGGTAATTTTAATAATCAATAATGATAACTAAAATCAGGCATAAAATTACACGATTTTTACATAATTTGCAATATTTAATTAAACTTAATTTATTGAAATTTAAGATAAGCTTAGTGAGTCATGTTTTTTTAGGTTGCTGCTTTTAAGCCCCACTTAAAATTTTATCAATTAACTGGGGTTAGGGTTTTAGCATTAAGATAAAGGGGGATCCCTGTGTATACAGGGAACACATTTTGACTTTAGCGATCTCGTATTTTTCTGTCGGTTTATCCCTGTGTATACAGGGAACACTGATTGGCAAGATTGACTGGCATAGGCGGTAGCGGTTTATCCCTGTGTATACAGGGAACACTCTAATTGTAGCTATCTGTTTTATTTACAGTTATAGCGACCAACAAATTCTACCAGATTTTTTAAATTTTTAAAGATTTTTAACTTATTGATTTTAAAAAATAAAAAACAAGCTCAATTCAATTTATGTCGCCCTACCAAAATGACTCTATTTTTAATATAAATTCATCAAGATACGAAAATTACATCTCCCTAAATAAAAACAAATATTAATTTTACCCAGTTTTATGTTATAATTTTCGATATTTTTAACATTATGCGGATAAATAGTCTTTGTACTCTCAAGGCTTAAAAACCCCAAACCCCACAAAAAATTGAAAATGGGCTATACTAGCGATAATATGACGCCAAAAGAAGCCCAAAGACTATACTCAAGAATCCGTCAATAATAACTTCAAACCAATAAAATCTTCCTATGCCTATAACGATCAATATTTAGAGATTAGTAGTGGTATGTTTGCAAATTTTAGGAATATTCTAACTTGTATTAGTTTACTTATATTTTTGATTCCTTACAGTGCAGGCTATTTGAATTAAGGTAGTATATTAGATTTATGTATCTGTTATTTCCGCTATATTTATCGCTTTGAACTATTTACCATCCACCATTTTCGGATACGGTTTAATCGAATCACAAAGCAAGTATATATTCAACGCTCTAAATATTGCAGTGGCACTGTGGTATTTAAGTGGGAACATATTATGCCGAGCAACTTTGGCGAAATAGGCTCAAACATGGGTGATACCAATATGGTCAACTTATCCCTTGGCTTATAAAATTGGATTTCCCATTGTTCAATCAGTCGGCATTGGCAAAAATAATTATAAGGATCAAGACGATAAATATGAACGGGAATTTATCCGCTGTTATATGGAGCACGGACCTAAAAGCTTGCCTCCATTACCCATGTCCTTTCATGGCTTTGGCGGTCATATCAACCCCATAATTTATGCTTCAAAAAATGCCCCAATTGCATGGATTACTTTATTTTTGGGTGCCTGTTCTGGCAACATCTAGGGCCGAAAGTCATTCGCTAAGCAAGTAAAGTGAGCAAGCCTATTTCGAAAGAAAACACCTTAGCGGACTATTCCCTAAGATACAACAAGCTCTATTAGATAGCTATTTAGCATGAATCGTACGAGACGTAAAACAGGAAAACAGGAAAACAGGAAAACAGGTTGATTATGGGAATTCATAACATTAATGTGGGTTTTAAAAAAGTAAAACTTTTGTTGAAACAGGCAAAAAAACCAAAAACCAATCATTTATATAAATTTCTTTTCACCCAATGAATTTTGTGAGCAAATCCCATAAGATTATCTGTCATTTTTATTCGCTGTAATTCAAGCGACCAAATAGGTGCTTTTATTATTCTGGCAAAAGGGAATTTTTGATAATAAAGTGAGTAGGCTTGCTTTGCCTTATTGCCTATTAGTTGCAATGCTATTGCTTGAAATTGTATTCCTTGTATTTTTGCCACCGTTTTCGGGGTAAGGCTTATTGTACCTGCTACTTGCGCATGATTTAACATAGCATTACCATGATCAGTTGTTAATTCAGTAAGAATATATAAACACATCAAATCTTCATTAAACACATAAAAAGCATTACATGCCCAAAGGTTAGCATCAGGTAAGATAACACTGAGTGACAACACATGATGTTTTTGTATAAAGGTGATGATTTTTTTATCTGCTTTCATATTAAATTATAGTAATAACGCTATTAAGGCTATTTAGTGTTTAAAGGTATATCTTCACCCCAGCGAGGTAACGAAGGAATATTAAGATCAAATAGATCAAGCGCTCTAGCTACACTATGCGTAATAATATCATCAAGACTTTCAATATGCTGATATAATGCTGGCACTGGAGGAAATATAACCCCTCCCATAAGTGTAACTGCTTCCATATTTTTAATATGCCCTAAATGCAATGGCGACTCTCTTGTCATTAATACCAACCGACGACGCTCTTTTAACACTACATCAGCCGCTCGAGTGAGCAAATTATCCGATAAACCATGTGCAATTGCAGCAAGAGAACGCATTGAGCAAGGTGCAATGAGCATTCCCATAGTTTTAAATGAACCACTGGCAATCGCTACACCAATATTGTTGATAGAGTAAACTTTATCTGCCAGTGATTTTACCTGAGCTAGGCTTATATTTGGTACTTCGTGAGAATGTGTAAGTTGTGCCGCTTTTGAAATCACTAAATGAGTTTCAATATCCAACGGTTTTAATAGTTCTAACGCTTTTATGCCATAAGCAAAACCTGTTGCACCACTGATACCAATTATCATTCGCCTAGTTGTCATTTTAGTTCCTTTATTTAAAATATAACAAGCCATTTTACATCGACTTCTTTAAAATATGCTCGTTTAAATTAATTTTTTTAGAGTATAAAATATTGTCCAATTAAAAATCATTCTAAGCTTACTGCTTAGTAAAAAAAGCCTATATTCAGGTCGTTATTAAAGATTAAGTGGATGACATCTTATACTTGAAATTATGGAAATGTCTATATCACTGTAACGCCGTGTTTATTATCTATAATACATTGCTATGTATCATAAATATTTATATATTCATCAACCAATATTATCTGTTTTAATTCAGAAAATGCAGAAAAACGAAAATTGCCCTTGTTTGCTAGCAATAGAGAAAATTGGGTAATTCATGATACTTTTAAGTAAAAGCTTTAGTCTATCAGGCTCTTTCAAATCAATTTATAGAGGATAAATTAATTTTTATCCTGGTATAAAAATAATTGATAGGCAAAAATATGATTTTTATTAGTATGGTGTGTTCATAATTTGTGTACATAATGTCAACCTACAGCTAACTTCCTTGTTAGTTGTAAGATTCAATCTTATTCTTTAGCCATGGGTTGTTCAATAATTTTTGTTTCTTGATCACCTTGAATCGCTTCGATTTGATTTGCATATTTGGCTACTGCATTTTTATCTGTTAGTAAACTATATGTTAAGGTAAACTGCGCACTTTGCCCTGGTCCTAATTGGCGAACGCGTTTTTGTTCTCGTTCAATTGTGACAGGATAAGCAAAACTTGTTCCAGGTTCTAATCCTGTCACATAACCTTGTTTTAACGTATCGGTATTTTTCCATAATGACAATACAGGGAGTTCTTTAATGTTGAAAGCAATTCCTGCTGCTTTATCCCCTGCTTTATTGGTTATCATAACTTGAGTTTGACCGTTTGTATCAGCAAAAGGATAAACATTAAACACCATTTCATCAAAGCCTTTCGTTGGACCTAAATAAGTTTGCCATGTTTTCAAACCAGTTTTGGCATAATCATTAAATGGTGAAATTTCTTTAACTGGTGCAATAAATTTAGCGCCTTCTTCAAGAATTGGTGTGCCAAAGTTACTATGATAGATGATTTGGTAGTCTCGGGCATAATCACTTTTATTGGTGACTACATCATGCACTGTAAATTTCTTGCTACCAGGAACATAACTTAGTGATACCCAAGTTTCTAGATGACTTTTTTTGAAGGTGTTTTCCTTAATCAAGCCTTTAATGGTTATGGTATATGGTTTTTTTTCAGAGACATCAATAATTAATTTTGATACAGGGGTGTTTTGCGCACGCCCATGAAGCGTATACATCATGCCATCCGTTTTTACTGCATGCCCTGTCCATTCAAAACCACAACGCACCATTGTTTCATTAAAACCATCTAGCCAACCTAATCCACCACGACTTTCTAAATTAATAAATTTTGGATTGACAATTTCATCAACGGGTGAATCCCACCCCATGCGAACACCATCACCGATAACAGAAATAATACCTAATCCACGCGTTGGGCTTAATTTAATTGTAAAATCATTGCTGTCTATAGTCAGTAATTCACTGCCTTCTTGTTTGCCACCTTTAAGAACCGTATTTTGAATAGCAAAGCGCTGTTCTTTTATACCCAAATCTTTGCTTGCTATAGACCAATTGCCTTTAGCGATGCCTTTTTCATTATCAATTAATACAAACTCTTTCGCATTGGCTGTGTACGCAGTTAAACTCAACAATACTGCTAATGAAATAGTTTTAAATTTCATGTTGATTCCTCAAGATTTATTAATATACCCGAAACTATATCGTTTCAGGCAATATGACATAAAGCAGACAAAATCAACAAAAAGAAAATATTAAAAATGCGAACTTATTCACACTTTTTATCATGATAAATCATAACAAGAATGGTAACTCACATCTTTAGATAAGAATAAAATATTAAATTATTAAAGGCTCGGTCTTATTTGTCCTACCTTCCAGTGTTTTCGGCATACTGAGTGGTATTCACTGTCTCCTAAATGTATGGAATTACCAAATTTAACAATTTGACCGTCTTGTCCTTCTAATAAGATCATAGTTGCCTTTTTACCACACCAACAAACCGTTTTTAACTCTCTAAAATTATCTGCAATTTCTAAAAGAGTTTTAGAACCTTCAAATAAATGCCCCATGTAATCCGTTTTTATGCCAAAAAACATGATTGGCACACCATAATCATCACAAACATCGGATAATTTCCATATTGTATTTTTAGATAAAAACTGGCTTTCATCAATAAGAATACAAGCGTAATCATTTTGTTTAATGTGTTCAATGATGGCATCAACCGTGTTGTCGTCAAGAAGCAATGCTTTTTTACGTAATCCTAAACGAGAAACAATTTCAATAGCCGAATCACGGGTATCGACTGATGATTTAAGTAATAACGTCTTCATATTATTACTTAAATAATTATGATCAATTTGTAAAAGTTCTGTAGATTTTCCGGCATTCATTACGCCATATATATAATAGATTTTAGACAAAATTAAGTTCTCAAAATTAGATTAAATCAATAAAAGTGGTTAAATAAAATGATAATTTAGATAATAAAAAAGGTAAGTTAAATAACCTACCTCTTTAATAGCTTATTGAATAATTATTTTGCTTTACCTTGGTTGGCAACAGCAGCTTGTTTTGCAGCGATTTCGTCAGCATTGCCTAGGTAGTAATGTTTGATGATTTTCATATTGTCGTCAAATTCATACACTAATGGCACACCAGTTGGGATGTTTAGTTCGATAATATCATCATCGCTGATGTTGTCTAAATGTTTTACCAATGCACGAAGTGAGTTGCCATGAGCAGCAATAATAACACGTTCACCTTTAGCTACACGTGGGGCTATTGTTGATTCCCAGTAAGGTAGTACACGTTTAATGGTTAATGCTAAGCTTTCGGTTAATGGTAATTCTGATTCAGGTAATTTGCTGTAACGCGAATCGTGACCAGGAAAACGTTCATCTGATTTTTCAAGCGCAGGAGGTGTGATTGCAAAACCACGACGCCATAATTTTACTTGTTCATCACCATATTTCGCTGCGGTTTCGGCTTTGTTTAAACCTTGTAATGCACCATAATGACGTTCGTTTAATTTCCAAGATTTTTCAACAGGTAACCAAGCTTGGTCAACTTCATCAAGCACATGCCATAAAGTGTGAATAGCGCGCTTTAATACTGACGTATAAGCATAATCAAATTGGAAGCCCTCTTGTTTAAGTAGCTTGCCTGCTTCGGCTGCTTCTTTACTGCCTTTGTCAGATAAGTCAACATCAGTCCAACCGCAAAAACGGTTTTCTTGGTTCCAAACACTTTCTCCATGTCGAATTAATACTAATTTTTTAACTGCCATGAATATAACTCCTTTGTTACGTAGAATAAATTTTATTATATATCTTGTATTTATTGGTATACACATAAACATTCTTGCATACCCATAGTATTGAGTTAATCATGTTTAACTCGATACTTATAATTTTGGTAAGTATTTTATAGGATCAACAGACTGTGCTTTGTATCGGATTTCAAAGTGTAATCTTACTGATGTAGTGCCTGTTGCTCCCATAGTTGCAATTTGTTCTCCTGCACGCACAACTTGCTGTTCTTTCACTAAAATCGATTGGTTATGTGCATATGCGGTTAAATAATCATCATTATGCTTAACGATAATTAAATTACCATATCCTGGTAAAGCATTACCAGAATACACAACACGACCATCTGCCGCTGCAACAACTTTATCACCTAAAGATCCTGCAATATCTATACCTTTACTTGCATTTGAAAATTTCTCGATTATTTTACCTTTCGTTGGCCATTTCCATGAAATATTAGCGATATTCGAAGCTGGCATACCTGGACTCATCGATTCGCTATTTGAGGCATTAACCGATTGCGTTACTGTCTCAGTAGTTTGCGTTGTTTTAGGTGGATGAGATTTATTATTCGTTGTTGTCGTTGTGGTGGTTGTCGTTGTCACTACAGGCTTAGCATTAGAAGCCCCAACTGTAGTAGGGACAGCAATAGAATTATTTTTCGAGGTCGTCGTTTTTTGGGTAACAACTACTGTAGTTCCACCACTTACATCTAATACTTGACCTACATTAACAGCATAAGGTTCTTTAATATTATTTTTAGCGGCCAATGAACGATAGTCGTTACCTGTCACCCAAGCAATATAAAATAGTGTATCACCTCGTTTAACCGTATAAGTATCGCCTTGATATCCCCCTTTAGGAATATCGTCATAATTACGATTATAAACAATACGTTGATTAGTAATAACCGTACCATTATTACTGTATGTATTTGTATCCACTGTAGTATTGGATGAAGTTGTTTTTGTGTCTGGTGATTTTGTGACCTTGCTATTTGTTGAAATATTTTTAGGTGGTTTAGCATAAGTGGTTGATGTTGAACCAACGGAAGATGTGGTTATATTTTCAATTTTAGCTGGGTTAGTTTGAGTACATGCAGCAATTGTCAAACTTAAACAACTTAATACAAGAATTTTTTTCAAAGCAACACCTTTCATTCATAGCTATTTTTAATTTACACATTTTATCGCTTTTACAACAAAAAGCTATTATATTAATCCTCTTTATGCTAATTCAATAAAATGGGGTTAAAAATAAGCCATCCCGCTTTAAAGCATTAATCGAAATAGCATTAAAATTAATTAAATGAACTAACTGTTAGTTAAGTTCTATATTATGTGTCATTCACTGTTGAAATAAACCCTTTTGTATATAAATTCTAATCATTTATGCATTTTTACAACTACTGAAATAAAGATTATTCGGATTTATTTTGAAAGCGGTGAGTATATACAATAAAATAGGCTTTCGTACAGTCTCTTTATCTATTTTCTACAAAAATTTAATGTGATTTAAAATAATGACTTTATATATTGTTGCAACACCAATTGGTAATTTGGATGATATCTCTCTTAGAGCAATTGAAATACTCAAAAATGTCGATCTTATAGCTGCGGAAGATACTCGTCATAGTGGCTTGCTGTTACAGCATCTAGGCATTAAAGCTAAGCTTTTTGCTTTGCACGATCATAATGAGCAAGAAAAATCAAAAATTTTAATCGAAAAGCTTCAATCTGGATTATCCATTGCTTTGATTTCAGATGCTGGCACACCATTAATTAATGATCCAGGATATCATCTGGTTAAAACTTGCCGAGAAAATAATATCAACGTTGTACCAATTCCGGGAGCTTGTGCTGCAATTGCTGCATTATCTGTTGCGGGATTACCCTCTGACAAGTTCATTTATGAAGGTTTTTTATCCGCAAAAAGCAAGGCTCGACAAGATAGTTTAGCTAAATTAATTAATGAGCCACGTACAATGATTTTTTATGAATCAACACATCGATTATTAGATACACTCAATGATATGTTATCCATTTTTGGCGAAAATAAACAAATTGTATTAGCGAAAGAATTAACCAAAACATGGGAAACGATTGTTAGCTATCCTATAAATGAATTAATCAATTGGTTAAATGAAGATGCAGCTCGTCAAAAAGGTGAATTTGTTTTAATCGTTGAAGGTAATTTTAAACGTGATAATAATATTGATCCTAATGTGATTCATACACTAAAGTTATTACAAAAAGAACTTCCATTAAAAAAAGCCGCAGCAATAACAGCTGAAATTTACGGTCTTAAAAAAAACCAGCTTTATCAAATTGGTTTACATATTGAACAATAAACTTTTATTAAGACCTAATTTACCGCAAGTTGCGCTTTGCAATACATTTGCTACATATAAGAAAAATATGATTACTTTGTTCAGTCAATCACAAACTCATTAATAAGAACATTGGCACAAATAGTACGAACTAGTATATAATCATCCCTTATTTTTTAGATATTTTATGACAAAAGGTAACAAACAATATGGGATTCAAATGTGGCATCGTAGGACTACCGAATGTAGGTAAATCAACGCTTTTTAATGCACTAACCAAGGCAGGAATTGAAGCAGCTAACTTTCCATTTTGTACTATTGAACCAAATACGGGCGTGGTACCTATGCCCGATCCACGTTTAGATCAACTTGCGGAAATTGTCAAACCACAACGCACTTTGCCAACTACAATGGAGTTTGTCGATATTGCTGGTTTAGTAAAAGGCGCATCAAAAGGTGAAGGTTTAGGCAATCAATTTTTAGCTAATATACGTGAAACAGAAGCAATCGGTCATGTTGTACGTTGCTTTGAAAATGAGAATATTATCCACGTGGCAGGTAAAATCGATCCTGCTGAAGATATCGAAATCATCAATACTGAACTTGCATTGTCAGACCTTGAAGCTTGTGAACGAGCTATGACACGTTTGCAAAAACGAGCCAAAGGAGGAGATAAAGAAGCTAAATTTGAACTTGAAATTCTGGAAAAATGTTTACCGCACCTTGAACAAGGTAAAAAATTATTGTTATTAGAGTTGAGTAAAGAAGAACTTAATGCCATTAAATACCTAAGTTTTCTAACATTGAAACCAACCATGTATATTGCTAATGTGAATGAGGATGGTTTTGAAAATAACCCTTATTTAGATAAAGTTAAAACCATTGCAGCACAAGAAAAAGCAATAGTTGTACCAGTATGTGCAGCTATCGAAGCAGAACTTGCCGAGCTTGATGATGCAGATCGTGATGAGTTTATGCAAGATTTAGGCTTAACTGAGCCAGGATTAAATCGTGTTATCCGTGCAGGATACAGTTTACTAAATTTACAAACTTATTTTACTGCTGGAGTGAAAGAAGTCCGCGCATGGACAATTTCAGTGGGCGATACAGCCCCTCAAGCAGCAGGGAAAATTCATACCGATTTTGAAAAAGGCTTTATTCGCGCACAAACTATCGCTTTTGATGATTTTATTAAATATGGTGGTGAACAAGGTGCAAAAGAGGCCGGCAAGATGCGTTCTGAAGGTAAAGATTATATTGTTCAAGACGGTGATATTATGAACTTTTTATTTAATGTTTAGTGATATGCTTACGTCGCTTTATGGCGACGTAATAATGTAAAGCATTAATAATAATCAATTAATAGTTTTAATCTTATGTAGATAGAAAATCATTTAATTTAATACCTAAATTATCAATAAACCATAATGAGCAATTAACTATAAAGAAAATATATATGTTACTGACTTTCGAACAAGCAAAATGCAAAATTCTACAAGCTGCATTATTAACTAAACCACTTGAAAGTGAAACCGTGCAATTATTCGATGCATTAGAAAGAATCACTGCAGAGCCTGTTATTTCACCAATTAATGTACCTGGATTTGATAATTCGGCAATGGATGGTTATGTGGTTCGATTATCTGATATCAAGCAATCAAAACTATTACCACTATCAAAAACTATTTTTGCAGGCGATGATATCACCAATCTTTACTGGCCAGAACATACCTGTATACGTATCATGACAGGTGCACCGGTTCCACATGGCGCAGACGCTGTTATCATGCAAGAAGATACTGAAAAATCAGATGCAGGCATTGCTTTTTTAGCTGATGTGAAGTTGGGTAATAATATTCGTCGTGCAGGCGAAGATGTAAAAAAAGGTACTGTAACCGTTCCTAAAGGTGAACGTCTTAGTATACCTATTCTATCAACACTTGCGACATTAGGCATTAGCAAACTTGCTGTGTTTAAAAAATTAAAAGTCGCCATTTTTTCCACAGGCAATGAATTGACACCTATTGGCGAACCATTATCTAGTTTTGCTTCAATTTATGACAGTAACCGCTTTACCCTTAATTTATTATTGACCAAGCTCAATTGTGAAATTATTGATTTAGGAATCATTGCTGACGACCCTACAAAAATTAAGCAAGCATTAGAGACAGCTTCACAACAAGCTGATTTGGTAATAACTAGTGGTGGCGTTTCTGTTGGTGATGCAGATTTTACCAAAACAGCGCTTGAACAATTAGGTAACATTAATTTTTGGAAAATTGCCATGAAACCAGGTAAACCTTTTGCATTTGGTCAAATAAATAATGCATTATTTTGTGGTTTACCGGGTAACCCTGTTTCGACATTAGTCACTTTTTATCAATTGGTTCAACCATTGATTTTGGCTCTTTCAGGAATAGAAAACTTATCAAGTGATTCAACATTACGTGTTAAAACTGCAACAAATCTTAAGAAAAGCATAGGTCGAACCGATTTTCAAAGAGGAATACTGCAAATCAATGCTCAAGGTGAGTTAGAAGTTATCACAACAGGTCAGCAAGGTTCTCATATCACACAGTCGTTCAATCAAGCTAACTGTTTTATCATACTTGAGCAAAATCGTGGTAATGTTAATAAAGGGGAACTAGTTTCTGTTGAGCTTTTTAATGAACTACTAAAATAGTGCAACTAATATCGCACCAGCAGAAATCATCACCACACCAATGCCCGCTAACAACGATATTTTTTCACCAAATAAAATAGTGGCAAAGATAACAGCAATGACAACGCTTAGCTTATCAATAGGCGCAACTTGCGATACTTTACCTTCTTTAATTGCCATAAAGTAAAATAACCAAGACAAGGCACCGGCAATACCGCTTAATGCAATAATAAATAACGCCTTTTTGTCATTAATAAACGTATTAATAAGATTAAGTTTTCCTTGAACAATAACAACACCGACTAAAAAAACTGCCATTACAATCGCTCGAATAGCCGTTGCTGTGTTCACATCAAGATGTTGTAAACCAATCTTACCTAAAATAGCTACTAATGCAGCAGTTATTGCTGAAAGTAAAGCATAAATAAGCCATGCACTCATATTAGTTTCTATCGATTTGAATCATAAATTGTTGGTTAGATGAATTTTTTTGGCATTGCTGTGAATTACTCATTACACCACTACAATCTTCAAGAACACCATGAGGCTTTGACCAATGAGATTCTTTACCTTTGCTATTACCACCACAACCAATTAATGCCATGCTTAGTACTACACAAGATAATGGAATAATTTTTACTTTCATGCTTTTCTCCCATCTGATTAAAGGAATGTATGACTCAATTTTATCTTGAACTACTAAAAATCATTCTAATTCGGAATTTAATGATGTATAGGCTAGCACTTATTTTTAATAAATAAAAGACACTTTTTACTCGATAACCGCATAGTAATCGCAGTATTTGATCTGCCAGTTTATTGACCAATTCAAATTCCCATCAATGAATAGCCACTGTAGCATTGCATTTTATCCCTTCAAAAAGAGGTAAGGTTTATTTAATTAACTAAGCAAAACGTTCAATTACTACGGCAACATTATTGGCATTAGCGATCGCTCGTGGTTTTGATATTTTGACTTTTAACCATTGAACAGCAAATTTTTCTATAATTAATTTCGCTATTTGTTCAGCTACACATTCAATTAATTCAAATTGGGTTGATTGAATAAAATTAGTTATTAATTGGCTTACCAAAAAATAATCTAGACATAAAGTGACATCATCAGTCTGCCCTGCTGGCTGATTATCCCATGCCATTTCAAGATCGATGATTAATTTTTGTTTAATCGTTTTTTCCCATTCATATACACCAATAGTTGTATAAACGGTAAGACCTTCAATTAAAACTCGATCGGTATTATTTTTTGTCATATTTTAATTCCAATGCTTTATTTATATTAAATAGAAGATTACCGAATATAAATAAATTACGCTATAATTTATTTTAATTATGATGAAATAATATTTATTCTTTATGACCCGAATCTATCAACCTATTCCCATTGTTCAAAATAGTATTTTTACCCTTGATGATAATGCATTTAATCATCTTATTCGTGTATTACGTATGAAAATAGGCGAAAATATTGTCTTATTTGACGGCTCAAATAACATTACTCCTGCAGTAATACATGAAATTACTAAAAAATCTGTTACCGTAAAAACAGCAATAACGGTTTTAGATAATAAAGAATCCCCACTAAATATCCATCTAGGTCAAGTAATATCGCGTGGTGAAAAAATGGAGTTTACGATTCAAAAATCGGTGGAACTAGGTGTTACGTGCATTACTCCCCTGCTTTCTGAACGTTGTGGAGTTAAACTTGATGTCGCAAGATTAGATAAAAAAGTCCAACAATGGCAAAAAATCGTAATTTCGGCTTGTGAGCAATGTGGACGAAACATTGTACCCGTTATTAATCCTGTGATGAAATTAGAAAACTGGTGCGAAAGTTTAACAAGTGATTTAAGATTAAATGTTCATCCTAAAGCTAAACATGGCATTAAGCATTTACCAAATGATAAACAGAATATCAGTTTGTTAATTGGTCCTGAAGGCGGACTATCAGATACTGAAATCAACAAAACACATAAATATCAATTTACAGATATTTTATTAGGACCAAGGATATTACGGACTGAAACAGCAGCACTTACTGCTTTATCCGCTTTACAAGCCTATTTTGGTGATTTAAGTTGATAAATAGAATCATGACAATTGCATAAGGTTTACATTGCATCTTAAACTGTAACGAGTATGATAGTTTTCATTTGTAGTAATTAAAACACTATCTATTACAACGTTTCATGAAAAACGATAAACAAAAAGATAGAATATTACGTGTTACCACAACGTATACTTAATAAAACAATAAAAACCAGAAAGGAGTTACTATGATTAAACTTGGTATTGTTATGGATCCAATTAGTCATATTAAATTAAAAAAAGATACGAGTTTTGCCATGTTACTTGAAGCACAAAAACGTGGATATCAATTATTTTATATGGAAATGAATGATTTGTTCTTGCGTAATGGACAAGCTTATGCAACCTCACGAAATTTAACTGTTTATAACGATAAAGATCATTGGTTCGATATGGACAATGAGCAAATAATATCACTTAATGATCTCGATGTTATTTTAATGCGTAAAGATCCCCCTTTTGATGCTGAATATATTTATGCAACTTATATTTTAGAACGTGCAGAAGATAGCGGTGTATTGGTCGTGAATAAACCGCAGAGTTTGCGCGATTGTAATGAAAAATTATTCACAGCATGGTTTGCTCAGTTTACACCAGAAACAATTGTCACACGCCAAACACAACTGATTAAAGCTTTTCATCAAGAATTTGGTGACATTATTTTAAAGCCTTTAGATGGTATGGGAGGAGCATCAATTTTTAGAATCAAACAAGATGATCCCAATATATCGGTCATTATTGAAACATTAACAGATCATAACACCCGTTTTTGTATGGCGCAAAATTTTATTCCTGCAATAAAAGATGGTGATAAACGTATCTTGGTTGTGGATGGTGAGCCCGTACCATATTGTTTAGCTAGGATCCCACAAAAAGGAGAAACCCGTGGTAATCTTGCTGCAGGTGGACACGGAGAAGTAAGGGCGTTAAGTGATACAGATTGGCATATCGCTCACAGTGTTGCACCTATTTTAAAAGAAAAGGGATTGCTATTTGTAGGGTTAGATATTATTGGAGATAAATTAACCGAAATTAACGTCACTAGCCCAACTTGTGTCCGAGAAATTGAAGCTGCCAACCCTAGCCTTTCAATTACAGGGTTGTTAATGGATGCAATAGAACACAGACTAAATAAAAAGAGCTGAAATGATTAGAGAATACCAACCTGCGGATTTAGACAAGATCATGGAAATATGGTTGCAAGCTAACCAGCAAGCACATAATTTTATTAATCCGGAATTTTTTAAACAAAATTATGAATTAGTTAAAATGTTGATCCCTATGTCCACCTTATATGTTCAAGACCTTAATGGTGTTAAAGGATTTATTGGTTTAACAGAAAATTATATCTCTGGGTTGTTTGTTGATCATAAATTTCACCACAAAGGATCGGGAAAAGCTTTGATTGAAAAAGCAAAACAACGACACAATGAGCTGTTTGTTCATGTTTATAGAAAAAATACAGATGCAATTAATTTTTACCTTTCTCAAAATTTTAATATTGTTTCAGAATCTATTAATGAAGAAACAAATGAAGATGAAGTTCTAATGTGTTGCCACGTAGAGCGTAAAGTGAAAATCGGTCTATGTGCATTATAAACTATACAAAAATGTGAGCATATGAATTTAAAAAATCATTTTATTATCGCTATGCCAACAATGAGTGACTCTATATTTTGTCGTTCAGTTGTGTATATTTGTGAACATAATCGTGATGGCGCTATGGGTATTATTATAAATAAACCTATAGAAGAACTAAATGTTGGATCAGTACTTACTCGGCTTGAGATTACCTCGTCTAAAAATTGTGCTGAACTAGAGTATCCTGTTTTTTGTGGTGGTCCTTTAGCTGATGAGCAAGGATTTATTTTGCATACACCACAACTAGGATTTTCCTCTAGTATTCAAATATCAGATGATGTAATGATCACTACTTCTCTTGACGCCTTGAAATCAATAGGTTCACCTCAACAGCCGAAAGATCTGCTGCTGTCATTAGGTTATTCAAGCTGGCGATCTCTACAACTTGAAACCGAAGTTGCTCGTAATGACTGGCTTGTTGCTGAAGCTAATCCGCAAATTATTTTTGAAGTAGCTATTAAAGATCGCTGGAAAAAAGCAGCAGAATCCTTAGGTATTAATATTAATACCATTTCACACCAGTTGGGAAATGCATAACAAATGGCAACCATTATTGCATTCGATTTTGGTACAGCAAGTATTGGAGCGGCAATTGGGCAAGATATTACCAAAACGGCCAATCCTTTATGTTCATTTAAAGCTCGTGATGGCATTCCTAACTGGCAAGAAATTGATAAAATTTTAAAAGAATGGCAACCTGATTTTTTGCTAGTTGGTTTACCATTAAATATGGATGGCAGCGAACAGCCGCTCACAGTAAGAGCAAGAAAATTCGCAAATAGACTACATGGCATGTTTGGATACCAAGTGCATTTACAAGATGAAAGGTTATCAACGGTTGAAGCAAAATCTCATATTTTTTCATCACGCGGGTATCGTGCTCTTGAAAAGGGACATATTGATTCAACTTCAGCAATGATTATTTTAGAAAGTTGGTTCGAAAAAAATTAACTATGTTAATTTTCGTAAGTTTTTAAATAATTGTTAGCAAACAAATTTCTTCCTTGCTAAAATATAGCCAATTTTCTAATGTAAGGACTGCGCCTGTGTCAAATAAGAATTCTCTTAGCTATAAAGATGCTGGTGTCGATATCGATGCTGGTAATGAGCTTGTAAATCGAATTAAATCTGTTGTAAAAGAGACCAAACGACCAGAAGTTATGGGGGGATTAGGTGGATTTGGTGCTTTATGCTCTATTCCCCAAAGGTATAAAGAACCAATTTTAGTGTCAGGAACTGATGGCGTTGGCACAAAACTGCGTTTAGCAATGGATTTAAACCGACATGACTCAATTGGTATCGATTTAGTCGCCATGTGCGTTAATGATCTGATCGTCCAAGGTGCTGAACCACTTTTTTTCCTTGATTATTATGCAACAGGCAAACTCAATGTCGATATTGCTACAACCGTTATCACCGGCATTGCTGAAGGCTGTAAACAATCAGGGTGTGCCTTAATCGGCGGTGAGACTGCCGAAATGCCTGGTATGTATCAGGGCAATGACTATGATTTAGCAGGATTTTGTGTGGGTGTAGTTGAAAAATCAAACATGATTGATGGCAGTAAAGTTAAAGATGGTGATGCATTAATAGCGCTAGCATCTAGTGGTGCTCACTCTAATGGTTATTCCTTGATACGTAAAATTATTGAAAACAATGGTATTAAGCCTCAAAACGAGCAATTAGAAGGTAAATCGCTTGTTGATCACTTACTTGCACCAACAAAAATCTATGTTAAATCAGTGTTGGATTTAATCTCACAAACTAGCGTGCATGCCATAGCCCATATTACTGGGGGAGGATTTTGGGAAAATATACCTCGTGTGCTACCAGATAATACAAAAGCAATACTTAATGAAGCAAGTTGGCAATGGCCTACCATATTTAATTGGTTACAACATGCAGGTAATGTCAGCCGCCACGAAATGTATCGTACTTTTAATTGTGGGGTTGGCTTAATCATTATATTACCTAACCAGTTTGTAGATAAAGCTATTTCACTCTTAAATAGTAATGGGGAAAAAGCTTGGCTTATAGGTGAAATTAAACATACAATATCAGATGAGCGAGTAGTGATTAAATAAACCTAGTTTTTTATATTACCATTTTAATCCTAAATCAGATGAATAGTATAATTTTTAATCCTAACAGAAAATATTATCTCCACTTTTATCTAAAAAGCTGAATGAATTGATATGCAGCTATAGATTTAATGAATAAATCAGAGTTAAAACTTCTGTATTTAACTGCTAATTTAAAAGTGAGAACTGTTTACTTACTATCTCACAGACATCCAGTTTTTAATCCATGAAGCTAGCAATAAATCATGCAATTCATTGTTTAATATTGTTTTTTAACCAAGCCGTTTTGTCAATAACCAAGTGATATTTACATTTTTTTACTAAATAAATGCTTCAATTTTTAATTTGTTTTATAAATTTGATAAACAAACATTTAACTCATTAATAATTAATGTTAAACTGCTTACACTGAAATATAAGATAATGTAGTACTATGTTAATTCGTCATAAATTTTTATTATTAGTTGTCTTTACTATACCCTATTTAACGATTGCACAGGCAAAACCCAAATGTTTACCCACAAAAAGCAATAAGGAAAATATTTCTGCCTGCGCAAGCCTTGCCGAACAAGGCGATGTAAAAGCACAAAATACCCTCGGTGAAATTTATTATCAGACTGCGTTGGAAAACAAAGGCTATCATACTAAAGCAAGAATGCTGTTTGAGAAAGCTGCTAATCAAGGTCTTGCTCAAGCCCAATACAACTTAGGCTCCATGTATCGCGATGAATTTAATAACTTCCCAGTAGCCTTAAGTTGGTTCGAAAAAGCTGCTGCACAAGGAAATCTTGATGCTCAAAATAGTATTGGTTATATTTATGAAAATGGTTCTGGCGGTAAAGCACCTAGATTTTATTTTTTTGATGAAAATGGTGAAAATGATGCGCCAGAACTTACTGATTTATCAGATAAATTTGTACCATATGAATCCTCGTTTCCAATCCAGTCTTATCCTAGAACTATCTTTCCACTAAGTGAATATGGACAAGGTGTAGAACCCGATATGGCTAAAGCTATCGAATGGTATAGAAAGGCTGCCGATAAAGGCCATGCTCTTGCCCAAACTAATTTAGCTTATTTTTACTTAACAGGGATTGGAGTTAAAAAAGACGAAAAACAAGCTTTTGAACTTTATCAAAAAGCAGCTAAACAAAACTGTGTACCAGCATTAAAATCATTAGCTTTTATGCATATGCAAGGCTTAGGTACTAAAGAAGATATACATAAAGCCTTTACTACCTTAGAAAAAGCTTATCGCCTTTTACCTGATGATGAGTTATGGAAAATTATATCACGCATTGAAAATGATAAGAATTATAGAAAATATTCATTAAAAACGACCCTTAAATATCAACCAGAAGCTCATTATGGCAAATCCGAATATACAACTTTGAGCGATGAGGATTTTATTTTTGGGCAATTGAACTATCTTAAATCATTCTATCAATTAAATGTGATAAAAGGCGATGGAATCAAAAATTTTTATTTAAGAAATAGAAAAACATTTTCCATAATTCTAGGAGAGACTGTGGGGGAAGTTACTTCGTTAAAGAATCGTTTCTTACTTAAAAAGGCCATTCAAGGTTATTACAGTGCAATGACTTCACTCAGTCATTATTATAAAGATGAAGAGCAAAATATTGAATTAGCACAGCAATGGCGCCAATATGCAATAAAAATGGGAGAAGTAACTTATAAAAACTTTTGGCCGGGTTATCCTGATATTACGGAATAATGGGGTTTTTAATCCCATTTTCTCTATTTGCTAATGTTATTGAAATAGCTTACATACCTCTTATTTATCACCTTATTAACCTTAAATAAAATATAACATGACAAATAATAACGGAATGATAAGATAAATGTGATATAACAAAATAAACAAGAAAATAATGAAATTGTATTTTGAAAAAAATTACAAAATATGAAATAAAAAATTGCCTAAAAATTGATTAGTCGCCATTAAAATCAAACTGTGTTGATTGTTTTTCTTTTTTAAATTGAGTTAAGTGGTCATAAATATCGTTATAATAATTATTTAAATCTTGAGCAACACCTAATGCATCTTCTATTTCTAGGATCATTGGCGTGTCATCATAGCCACTATAATTTTGTATATTTTTGTATAATGTATGCAGTATTGCTCGACTAAAATCGCTTTAATATCTGTCCCTGAAACTGTCATAAAAGATTTTTTTAAAAGGTTAGCATAATTGGTTTGTGCTGTTAAGTTTTAGCTTTTCTTTTTTGAATGTATATTAGATATAATATTCAGTGTTATTTTAAAAGAAGCTGAAGCCGGTATCCCCGTCAAAGAAATTTGCCGTAAATAGGGTATGGGAAATTCAACTTTCTATAAATGGCGGGAAAAATACGGCGGAATGGAAACTTCGGATATCAAACGCTTAAAAGAGCTAGAGGCTGAAAACCGCAAACTTAAGCAGATGTTTGCCGAACTGAGCTTAAAATCCCAGCTTCAGGAAGAAATCATAAAAAAGCTTTAGTGCCCACAAAGGCACGTAAAACGGGGGCACAGCAACGACAACAAAATCATTCATGAGTTGTACCATTGTTGGCTTAAGCCGTTGTGCTTACTATTATCAACCTAAGTTACCGGATGATTCGGTGATTATTTCGGTGTTGAATGCTATCACAGACCGGCATTTACGCTGGGGCTTTCCTAAATGTTTTAATCGTATCAGAAAGCTCGGCTATCAATGGAATCATAAACGGGTATATCGGGTGTATTGTGAATTAAAGCTTAATCTCAGAGTAAAACGAAAAAAACGCATTCATCCACGATGCCCGAAAAGGTTATTATTCCCCAATAAACAAGGTGAATGTTGGTCAATGGATTTTATGAGTGACAGTAGCCGTAATCAGCGTCGCTTTAGGACATTCAATGTCATCGATGACTTTAATCGTGAGGCGTTAGGTATTGATATTGCAGTAAGCTTACCGGTAGGGAGCGTTACCCGTAACTTAGATAAACTGGTCGAATATCATGGTTATCCATTAAAAATATGAGTCGATAATGGACCAGAATTCACCGGAAACACGTTTACTAATTGGGCAAAAACACATGGTATAACTATAGATTACATCAAACCCGGTAGCCCTTATCAAAATGGCTATATTGAACGATTTAATCGTACCTATCGCATTGAAGTACTCGATTTATCTCTTTTTAATAACTTAGCACCAGCAAGGAGAATAACCGAAGAATGGTTAACGATTTATAACACCGAAAGACCGCATGAGGCGTTAAATAACATGACACCACTCAAATATAAAATATTAAAACAAGCAGCTTAATTTTCTACATTAGTTGTGTACTAAGTTTGGGGTATTTACAGCTGTTGGAGCACTAAAAATGGAATACAGTAAAATCAGTTGACTTCATAAACAACCCAACTTTTATTAATACTTTTTTCTAAAGTGGTGATGATAAAAAATTTAGCATAAAAATAACGAAAAGCTATGTTAGTTTCTGATACAATAATACAAATTTATACTAAGTTAGTAATGTCATAACACTATAAAATACAAGGTTTTTTTAATGATAATATCAGACGCTAATAGTGCGGTGGCATCCGTCGCTTATCGAGCAAACGAAGTCATTGCTATTTACCCAATCACACCAAGCTCAACCATGGCTGAGCAAGCCAGTACTTGGGCAGAGTTTAATAAGCCAAATGTATTTGGTGATACCCCAAGAGTCATTGAAATGCAGTCGGAAGCAGGTGCAATTGCAACCGTTCATGGTTCATTAATGACTGGTGCACTAGCAACTTCGTTTACTTCATCACAAGGTTTGCTTTTAATGATCCCATCGCTGTACAAAATAGCGGGCGAACTGACTCCTTTTGTTTTGCATGTTGCCGCTCGCACTATTGCAACTCATGCACTTTCTATTTTTGGTGATCATTCTGATGTGATGGCAATTAGGCAAACGGGTTTTGCAATGCTTTGTTCAAGTTCAGTACAAGAAGCTCAGGATTTTGCGTTAATTTCACAAATGGCAACCTTAAATAGCCGAGTTCCTTTCGTTCATTTTTTTGATGGATTTAGAACATCGCACGAAGTCAATAAAATCTATCCATTAAGCGATGACCAAATCCGTAATTTATTACCACATGAAGCTATTAAAACTTATCGCTCACGTGCTTTAACACCCGACAAACCAGTGACTCGAGGCACATCAGCCAATCCAGATACATACTTCCAGTGTCGAGAAGCGATAAATAGCTATTATGATAGTACCTATCAACATGTTGTTGATGCTATGGATGCCTTTGCTGCAGAAACAGGCAGAAAGTATCAACCTTTTGAATATTATGGAGCTTGTGATGCCGAACGTATTATTGTTATTATGGGCTCAGGAGCAAGCACTACCAAAGAAGTTGTGGATGTTTTACTTAAACAAAACGAAAAAGTCGGGGTTGTAATCGTTCGATTATTCCGCCCTTTTTCGGCTAACCATTTACTAAGTGTTATACCTAGTACTGTTAACAAAATAGCCGTTCTTGATAGAACCAAAGAGCCGGGAGCTCAAGCCGAGCCGCTTTATTTAGATATTATAACCGCATTCGCTGAAAGTTTATCTCGTGGGGAACGCACAACTATTCCACTTATTATAGGTGGACGTTATGGGTTATCATCTAAAGAGTTTGATCCTAAGTGTGTACTTGCCATTTTTGCTGAGCTCAATTTAGCAAAACCAAAACCACGCTTTACTGTTGGTATTTATGATGATATTACAGGACTATCTTTACCATTGCCTGATCAATCTATTCCTCAAAAATCTTCACTCGAAGCGCTATTTTATGGGCTTGGTAGTGATGGCACTGTGTCAGCAACTAAAAATAATATTAAAATTATTGGCGATAGCTCGCCTTTTTATGTGCAAGGGTATTTTGTCTATGACTCTAAAAAGGCCGGTGGCTTAACCACTTCTCACTTAAGAGTCAGCTTAGATCCTATTGATTCGCCTTATTTGATAACAAGCGCGCATTTTATTGGCTGTCATCAAGATCAGTTTATCGATAAATATCAAATTGTTGATAAGTTAAAGGACGATGGTATCTTTTTGCTTAACACGCCGTATAGCAAAGATGAAGTTTGGCATCGTCTACCTAAAGAAGTGCAAGCACAATTAATACAAAAACGAGCACACTTTTACATTGTAAATGCAGCAAAAATAGCTCGTGAATGTAATTTAGGCGCAAGAATTAATACTGTTATGCAAGCAGCATTTTTTCATCTTTCTGAAATCTTTAAGAATGATTTTAGTATTACCCAATTAAAAGAAGTCATTGCTAAAAGTTATAGTAGTAAAGGGCAAGATTTGGTTGAAAACAACTGGAAAGCACTTGATTTATCTATTGAATCACTTGAACAAGTTCCACTTAGCTGCGTTGATCAAAGCAGCCCATCAATGCCACCAGTAGTACCTTATAATGCGCCTAATTTTGTTAAAACTGTGACAGCTACTATGTTAGCTGGTTTAGGTGATAATTTGCCAGTATCCGCTTTTCCGCCTGACGGCACATGGCCAATTGGTACAACAAAATGGGAAAAACGAAACATTGCAGAACAGATCCCAATTTGGAAAGCAGAACTTTGTACCCAGTGTAATCATTGTGCTGTTGCTTGCCCTCATGCCGCTATTCGAGCTAAAGTTGTTGATCCTGATGAAATGATCAATGCTCCTAATTCATTAAACTCGCTTGAAGTTAAAGCTCGTGATATGAAAGGTCAACGTTATGTATTGCAAGTTGCCCCAGAAGATTGTACTGGCTGTAACTTATGTGTCGAAGTGTGCCCTGCCCGCGATCGTAATAATTTTGAAATTAAAGCAATTAACATGCAATCACGTATCGATAATATTGAGACTCAACGCACTAACTTTGAGTACTTTACTGCATTGCCTGATCGTGATATCAGCACACTTGAACGCATCGATGTGCGTACATCGCAACTACTTACACCTCTATTTGAATATTCCGGTGCTTGCGCAGGTTGTGGTGAAACACCATACATCAAATTGTTAACCCAACTTTATGGCGACCATTTAGCCATTGCAAATGCCACTGGCTGTTCATCAATTTATGGTGGTAACCTGCCATCATCACCCTATACGATCGATCGCCATGGTCGTGGACCAGCTTGGGCAAATTCATTATTTGAAGATAATGCTGAGTTTGCTTTAGGTTATCGCATATCTTATAACCAACATAAAAAGCGTGCGTTACGATTACTAGAAAAAATGGGCGGTGAAATTTCTCCAGAAATTGCCATAGCTTTACAATCCACAAATATCACTATTGATGAAAAACGGCAACAAATTGCAAAATTACGCGAACAACTTACTCATTTGGATTCAACTGAAGCTAAAGAATTAATTCAAAATGCAGATTACCTGGTTGATAAATCAGTCTGGGCAATTGGTGGCGATGGTTGGGCTTACGATATTGGGTTTGGTGGGCTCGATCATGTAATGAGCTTAACTGATAATGTGAATATATTGGTGTTAGACACCCAGTGTTATTCTAATACTGGAGGCCAGCAATCAAAAGCCACCCCTATGGGCGCTGTATCAAAATTTGCTGATTTAGGTAAGCATAAAGCACGTAAAGATCTTGGTGTTAGTGTAATGATGTATGGCCATGTCTATGTTGCGCAAATTGCATTGGGTTCACAACTTAACCAAACCCTTAAGGCTTTACAAGAAGCCGAAGCGTATAATGGACCATCTTTAGTTATTGCTTATAGCCCTTGTGAAGAACATGGTTATGACCTTGCTAAATCACATGAGCAGATGAAAGATTTAGTTAAATCTGGCTTCTGGCCTTTATATCGTTATGACCCACGCCGTATGGCAGAAGGCAAGCCAGCTTTAGTATTAGATTCAAAAGCACCAAACAGTGAGTTATTAACTGGTATATTACTAAAAGAACAGCGTTTCCGCCGTTTAGAAACACTTGAACCTATTATTGCCAATACCTTACATGAGCGTTCAACTAACATGGTGGATTCAAAATATAAGTTTTTGCAGATGCTGGCAACCTTTTCGACTATCGAGACACCGGCAGATAGTTAACAATGATCACCTATGGTAAAAAAATCACCCATGGTAATTGACTAATCACTATAAGGACTGTATTAATGCAGTCCTTTTTATATACCATTTTTGAGCAATAAAGCACCCAACAGGTGCGTATTTAGATTAATATAATCTAAATAACAACCATCTCCTCATTAATCTTTGATTATTTAATATAGTACAAGTCTATAATCTTAGTAATCTTTAAAAACTTGGTATTATTTTTGCTTAATTAATAATTGACCATATAAATATTAATTAAGTAAGAGGTAAATCATGATATCTAATTTAAATGTCAGTAGAAGAAAATTAATCACATTTTCCAGTGCGGCAATTGCAGGGCTATCTATTAATCAATTATTATCTAAAGCTCATGCAATAGAAATACAAAACTCGGTTTCATTCTCTATACCTATGCTTGAAAATGTAGCAACACCTAATATTAACAATCCAATAAGACTCAACTTTAACGAAAATGCGCTTGGTATGTCGCCACGTGCAAAACAAGCTGCAATTGATGCTGTACCAAAAGCGAATCGCTATGCCAAAGCCGAAATGCCATTGCTTAATAAACGATTAGCTAAACATCATAAAGTCGATGATACTCAAATTTTATTAACTGCAGGATCTTCAGAAGGTATTCGCAGTGCTATTGCTGCTTTTGTTAAGTCAGATGCTCAATTAGTCATTCCAGAGCTTACTTATGGTGATGGAGAACATTTTGCAAAGATCTTTAATCTAAAAATTACTAAAGTACCAAATTTGCCAGATTGGCAGATAGATATAAAAGGCATACAAAAAGCTGCTGAAAATTATAATGGATTTTCAATTGTATATTTGGTTAATCCAAATAATCCTACTTCAACAGTTTTTGCAACAAATGAAATAGAACCTTGGATAAAAAGCAAACCTAAAAATACGATCTTTATTATTGACGAAGCTTATGCTGAATTTGTTAATGATCCTGACTTTAAGTCAGTTGATGAATTTATTGCAAAAGGTTATGACAATATTATATTACTTAAAACTTTCTCAAAAATCCATGCTATGGCCGGATTACGAGTCGGTTATGCAGTCAGTTCAGTTGAAAATATTCAAAATATGGCTCAATATGTAGCTGGCGAGAAACTCAACTATTGTGGTGTTTGTGCAGCGCTTGCTTCTATCGATGATCAACCATTTTTAACTTATTCCAAAAAAGCGGTTGATGTATCACGTCAAATCATGGAAAAAGTATTATCAAATTTAGGTTTACACTATCTAAAATCACAAACTAATTTTATATTTCATCAAAGTCCGATTAATTTAAAGGATTATCGTGAACTCATGAAACAAAATTTTGTTTTAATTGGAAGAGATTTTGCACCTGCAACCAATTGGTGTCGAATATCATTGGGTACGCCAGGTGAAATGTTATATGTAGCGAATGTTATGTATAATTTAAGAAAAAATCAATAAGTTAAAAGAATGATTTCTGTAGAAAAATGAATGTTTTTTAGACTCTCTAATTAAATACAATTAGAGAGCAATTTTTATTGTATCTAAATATCAGTTATACGTCTTGCCATCCAATAACGTTTTTTCCAATAATCTTCTTTTAAACTAGAATAAATAACACCCTTAGATGATGAAGCATGTAAGAATTTACCATCTGCATAATATATTCCTACATGTAAACCTCCGTTACTACGACCTGTTTTGAAAAACACTAAATCGCCGGCTTTAGGTTTACTAACTTTATAGCCTAATTGTGCTTGTTCTGCGGCACTTCTTGGAAGAGTTTTAGAAAGTTTATTCTTGAAAAAATTCATTACTAGCGCTGAGCAATCACTGCCAGCTAAAGTAGTTCCACCATAACGGTAAGGTGTATTTTGCCATTTTTTATAATGTGATTCTATTTTTGCTAGCATTAACAGATCAGATTTAGAATGACTTGTCAAAATCTGACTTTGACAAGATGTGCTACCAAATAATATAAGAAGTGAAAGAAGTAACGTGATAATAAAAGAGCATTTCTTTTCACTAACACAATTGGTTAGCAACTTCCATGATAGTTGATTGTCTTCTTTTGTCATGTCTTTTCGTTCCCTTATTTAAAGTCGACCAATGCGAATAGCGTCTTGCTATTTTTAAGCTTTTGGGTAATACACCTTTTTCCCAATCACTTTCATCTAATTTAGACAATTTGATTGGATTAGTATTCGCATGGCTACGATTATTTAAATTTTCTTTTAGACGTATTAAGCGTAATGATAGAAAACATATAATAACATCATCAACACTTAATTTGTTGTATCCAGTTAACTGATAACGTATTCTAGATCCATAATGCTTCGCTGTTTGCATTAAACTACCAATCGCTGCGCCAACAAGCGTTGCTGATCCAAGTGTTAATCCACCTGTTGCCAAATCAATACTTGCTCCTACAGTCGCGCCGGAAACAAACCCTTTAGTCAAATGAATACCCATCATCGTTAAAGCATCTATATTAAAAAGATCTGCTTTATAACGTCCTTTAATTAAAGGTAAATTTTGTTCACTTTCGTGATATACATCAAATTGATAAAGCTTTAGCAACTCATCTATTGCTTTTTGCTCACGATTTCTAACCTTGTTTTGCATATCAATAACAGCTTGCTTGTCATTTGATTTGACCATTTCATAACAAGCGGTAACATCAACCAATGTTTCAGCAATAATTAAATTAGCTGCCTGATTACGAGAGTCACGTTTTTGAGTAATTTTATCTAACCATTCAGCTAATATTCCTTTTGCTGGCTCAACCAATAAAGCAAGACTTTGATATAATCGTTCTTCACCATCCAATGGAGGTAATACAGCATCGAAGCTTATAGTAACATGAATCCCTATTCTAGAAATTAATTTTTTCCATTCATTTTCATTTTGTTCTTCTGATGAAGTAAAATTTAATACAGCCAAAATAGGTTTATCACTTTGAGATAAAATCGCTAATTCATCACGAAACTTAGCAAGAACTGGTTCTCGCACATCTATAACATAGATAGCTGCATCACTATTCAATAGCTGTCGAATTACTTTTGCTTCTTGATAAAATAAGTTTTCAGCCTCAGGGCTTTTTAAAAAAGTCGTTAATTTATCGACGCCATCAAGCCTTGATTCTATAGGAGTTAGTTGATTAATATAATCATATAATGCAATGCTGTCTTCTAATCCAGGTGTATCATAAAAAATGATCGACTTCTGTTTTTCCAGTGTTAACTTAATTGACTCCACATGTCTTGTTGTCCCCGGTTTATCCGAAACGTCACCAAAATGGCTATTACGAATTAGTGCCCGTAGCAAGGAGGTTTTACCAACATTTGAATGACCAACCACTGCTAATTTTAAGGTTGTAAGCATATTTTCTATTCCTCATTTAACCATGTAGGTATAGATGATTTTAAGGATAGTGATTGCCAATTATGATATTGCTTGCCTTCGTTGATAAACCAAATACGATATTGTTGGGACTTAGTAGCTAGTTGATTGAGTAAGTTTAAAATGCCACGATCTGGCGCTCTATTTGCATCTATAGCAACCAATAATTTTTTAGCCGGTTTTAATTGTAAATAATCTAAAATGTCACGTCTTTGCTGCCGAGTATTAAGAAAACCTAAAAATGAGACAGAATCAGGAACAGGCCAATCTTCAGGAATATCAATTGCCACTAAATAAGCTCCTTGGCTATTTTCTAATAAATTCATAGCTGAATGAAAATGCATCTTTTTTCCCTGCAAATCGTTATCCACTATATCAATTAAAGCAGGTTGTAAATCGTTAGCTAGCAATTGATACTCAGGTAAAGCTAATTGCAGTTTAATTCCACGACAGCTTATTAGCCAACTAATTCCACAAATAATCATGCAAAAAAAGCGTATAGTTAAACCATAAACAATAAACACGCCAAGCAACCAAATAGCCCAAGAAGAACGAACATAACCGGCATTTAATGCTTGGTCGCTAATGCGGATAACATTATCTTGAGGTATAGAAAATCCAAATATGGATGGAATTAAGCCCAAATAATGAGTTAGTTGAATAATAGTATCAGAACTTAATAAAGTTGTTTTCCATTCAAAACTATAATGCTGCGTAGAAAATAAAACGATTAGAACTAACAATGCTGAACTTAGTATAATAGTCCAAAAAAGATTGAGAATAAAACCAATTAACCAGCGGATTTTTCCACCCAAAAGCTGTACAAATGCTGGTATAAGCTGTTGTACAGTTTTTCTTTGTGAAAGTTTTCTAGTTAGCCATAACCAGCAATGAATTAAAACACTACCACCAAAGCTCGAAAAAAAGAAAAAAGAGCAAAGCCAAATAAATAGAGTAATAAAATGAACGCCCAATAAACTAAAAAGTGCCCAATAAAGATTAACTGGATTTTGGCTTAATGCACCGAAAGCTAAACTTATACCAATAAAAAAAGAAAAGAATAATAATAAAATAAATGAAAATTTTAAGGCATGTAATAAAGTAATTAATGCAGCGTAAAGCTCACTCTGCTTGGATAACATAACAGCCCGCGTAACAATACGATGAGCAAGTGGTGTTTTCGAAGCGCGTAATTCTCGATTGATATCTTGATCTGCAAACCGTCCAGATTCATTTTCAATCAATCGTATCGTTTCGGTTAGCCATAATGATATTAACTTTTCTCGCATTATACTTAAATCTTTAAAAAATTTTTGTAAAGTATAAATCAACCGCGCCTTTAGTCGCGGTTGCAAATAAGTTAAATAAACTATTGCGCAATTTCACCAATTTTACTTAATAAAGTTTGAATACGTTGTTGCCATAATTGCAGATCTTGTTTTAACTTTTCGTTTTCATCACGTAAAGCTTTCATCTCATCAGAACTGTCATTAATTAATTGTTCTAACTCTTGATTACCTTGTTTTAAGGTTGTAATTTCCTGTTGTAGTGTATTGATTGTATTAATAGTATGTTGAATTTTACTTTCTAATTGATTCAATATTTCTAATGACATATTTTTCCTCAGGCTTTATTTATTTGGTGTATAATACTTACTATTATAACGAATTCATTCTAAAATCAACACCTTTTTAAATCTTAAGTTGGAGAAAATTATGCGTAAACCTCTCGTGATGGGTAATTGGAAACTCAATGGCAGTCTTGATATGGCTAAAAATATAGTTGTAGAACTAAAAAAAGAGCTATCAACAGATGTCGCATGTGATGTTGCTATTGCACCACCCGTCGTTTATTTAGACTTTATTAAACACCAATTAGATAAATCAAATATTATTTTAGGTGCTCAAGATGTTGGAATCAACTTGTCTGGTGCTTACACAGGTGAAGTCTCTGTCAATATGCTAAAAGAAATTGGCGTAACGCATATTATTATTGGCCATTCAGAACGTCGTACCTACCATAAAGAATCAGATGAATTTATTGCAAAAAAATTCGCTATAATTAAAGAAGCAGGTCTAGTGCCAGTTCTTTGTATTGGTGAAACTGAAGCCGAGAATGAAGCTGGTCAAACTCATGCAGTATGTGCGCGCCAAATTGATGCTGTAATTGAAACCCTGGGGATTGAAGCATTTAATCACGCTGTTATCGCTTATGAGCCAGTTTGGGCTATTGGTACTGGTAAATCAGCAACACCTGAGCAAGCACAAGCTGTCCATAAATTTATTAGAGAGCACCTTGCTAAACAGGATGCAGAAGTTGCAGAACAAGTAATTATTCAATATGGGGGATCAGTTAACGATAAAAATGCGGCTGAACTATTTACTCAACCAGATATTGATGGAGCATTAGTTGGCGGAGCATCATTAAAAGCTAGTACATTTGCTATGATAATTAAAGCTGCAGAAAAAGCTAAAGCACAATAATATGTAAAAGACGCCTTATTAGGCGTCCTTTGCCTTAAGCTTGTCTAAATTATTGTTCAATAATTAATATTTCACTTTGTTAGCTTTAAGCTTATAACGAGTAGGCCAAATTTTTTCAGCTGGGACTTTTAAATAATCAGAAATAATTCGTTCATATTTAGGGCAATGACGGTAAAGTGCATTTCTTAGAGTATCAGCTTGCAAACCGCTTGCACGAGATAGACCTCTTAAATTTCCACCTCTAATTTTAATTTCTCCTACTACTCTTGATGGAGTCCAGTCTTGATCTTGTTCGCTCATTATGAGATCCTCTATAAGTTTATTTACTGCTATCGTAAAGATTATCGGTATACAACATCAGTTGATGTAAATTCCAAGCAGAGAATAACACATAAAAAAACGAATTAAAACAAAAAATATAAAAAAGCAATACAGAATGGATTATAAAAATGAAAGAAAGCAGCATAAAAACAACCGAAAACCAAGAAAAAACACGAGCATTAACTGAAACTGGTGTTATCAATTTTAAAAATCGACTTACACTGGTATTGGAAGGCTTATCGGGAAATGCATTTGCCAAAAAAGTGGGAATGTCCGAAGCAGTAATTCGGGACTACTTATCAGGTAAAACCTATCCCTCACTCAATAGGCTGGCAATTATTGCTCAAAAATGTGATGTTCCAATTGAATGGCTAGTTACGGGTAAGGGGGAATGTAGATTACTTCCAGATACAGAACATAAAAGCTTTGTAGATATTCCTTTTCATCATTTAAATGAAGTAGGAAATTCTCATTTACAAATTGAATCAATACCATTTAATATCATGCTAATTAAACATCAAGAGTGTAATAATGATGATTTAAGCGCAGTATGGGCAAAAGGTGATAGTATGGAGCCTACTATATCTAATCATGATATTATTATAGTCAATACTTCTCATTGTAAATTGATTGACGGTTATCTGTATGCTGTTCAATATGATGATCAAATCAGTATTAAGCGTGTTCAAAATCAAGGGGCCAACATAGCATTATTGTGTGATAATCCAAAATATCCCACTATCATTATTGATAAAAATGCCCCTCAGGATTTTAAAATTATTGGTCATGTGGTGTATTTATTAAAAGATCTTTATTAAGAACTTTAATTAATATATTGATAAATATAAATAATTATTTATCTAGCTTATAAGTAACTCCATCGATAATTATCGCTGGAGTTGCTTTGCATAGATATTTAATTGTTCGTTTTTTTTCTTTAATGATTGTAAAGATTTATAAAGAAAAAAACGTGAAAATGTTTAACTTTAAGTCTATATTCCAATAAAAAAATTGTAGGCAATTGGAATTCTTATTAGCATTACTTTATGCTTTTTTGGGCATCTATGATAAAATCACCCATCATTTTTAATCTATTATTTAGTTATTATGCAAAAAATAAATGCTTCTCCAAAAGTTGTTGTCGGCATGTCTGGTGGCGTTGATTCTTCTGTTTCAGCTTATTTGTTACAACAACAAGGATACGATGTCATTGGATTATTTATGAAAAATTGGGAAGAAGATGATACAGACGAATACTGTTCAGCCGCAATTGACTTAGCGGATGCTCAAAAAGTATGTGACAAATTAAATATCAAATTACATACGATTAACTTTGCTACTGAATATTGGGATAATGTATTTGAACATTTCCTATCTGAATATAAAGCTGGTAGAACACCGAATCCTGATATTTTATGCAATAAAGAAATCAAATTTAAAGCTTTCTTAGACTATGCAGCCGAAGATTTAGGTGCCGACTATATAGCAACTGGCCATTATGTTCGCAAACGAGAAATCAATAACAAAATAGAATTGTTGAGAGGTATTGATAATAATAAAGATCAAAGTTATTTTCTGTATACCCTTAGTGAAGCACAGATAAGTCAAAGCTTATTTCCGGTTGGTGAACTTGAAAAAACAGAAGTTCGTAAAATTGCAAAACAGCTAGGATTAGCTACAGCTTCCAAAAAAGATTCAACCGGTATTTGTTTTATTGGTGAACGCAAATTTAATGAATTTTTGGCCCGTTATTTACCCGCTCAAACTGGTATTATTCGCACCGTTGAGGGTAAAGCAATTGGTAAACATCAAGGTCTTATGTACCACACACTAGGGCAACGTAAAGGACTTGGTATTGGAGGACTTAAACAAGCCAATGATACTCCTTGGTATGTTGTAGATAAAGATATAAAAAATAATGAATTGGTTGTAGCCCAAGGGCATGATCACCCAGCACTATTTTCAAATGGCCTAATTGCACAACAGTTACATTGGGTTGATCGACAAATAGTTACTAAGTCATTTAACTGCACGGTTAAAACTCGTTATCGGCAACAAGATATTGCCTGCCGAATTAACCCACTTTCAGAAGATAAGATAGAAGTCATTTTTGAACAGCCTGTTGCAGCTGTAACTCCAGGGCAATCAGCAGTTTTTTATCAAAATGATGTGTGTTTAGGCGGTGGAATTATTGAAGAAAGAATTATTGATGCTAAGGAGTTTTTGAGTGAGTAATAAATATTATCATATTGCCATTGCACTTGCAGGTGTTGTACAAAGTACTATGCTTATTCCGCAGCTTGCAAATACCGGCATTTGTAATACCACTATTTATGAACAATCAATAAAAAGCGTATTTAAAACCTCCCCCCAAACCACCGCTGATGTTTATGATGGTATTAAAAATATTAAAACAGGCTTACTTGCTTTAAAGCAATTATTATCTTCAAATCAAAAAGATCAGGTTGAATTAATACGTTATCTTTTTGGGACACTAAGTATTACCAATAAGCTATTAAGAAATAATGATGTACTCAACAAAATTGATCAACGATTAAAACAAATTTCCGCACTTTATCCGGTTGTGAATGACGAAACGATTAACATCAATATAGATGAACTTTCATACTCGCTAGCTAACATTTATTCGGATATCGTCAGTCCTTTAACAAATAAGATTAAGGTGATAGGAAAAGCACAATTTTTACAAAATTCATTAGTTCAAGCTAAAATAAGAACATCCCTTTTTGGTAGTGTTCGTTCATCCATCTTATGGTATCAGGTTGGTGGAAGTCGGTTACAGCTTCTTTTTGGGCGTAAAGGCATCTATAATGCAATAAACGAATTACTCGATGAAATAAACCAAGTAAATTAATTTATATTTTTCTAAGTGATATTTCAAAATTATCAACGGAGTTAAACCTATGGAATTATCTTCCCTCACTGCCCTTTCACCTATTGATGGTCGTTATGGTGATAAAACAATAGAATTACGCACTATTTTTAGCGAATATGGCTTATTGAAATATCGAGTTCAAGTTGAGATCCGTTGGTTACAAAAATTAGCTTCGCAAGCAGAGATTCTTGAAGTTCCAGCATTAAGCCAATTAGCATTAGATCACCTTAATAAAATCATTGAACAATTTAATGAAAAAGATGCTTTGAGAATTAAAGAGATAGAAAAAACGACAAATCATGATGTAAAAGCTGTTGAGTACTTTTTAAAAGAAAAAGTTAGCACTAACGAAGAGCTACGTGCCATTAATGAGTTTATCCATTTTGCCTGCACATCAGAAGATATCAATAATTTATCTTATGCATTAATGTTAAAAACAGCAAAAGATACAATTTTAGTCCCTTATTGGAAAAAGGTGATTGATAAAATTGTATCGCAAGCTAAAGTCCATCGAGATATACCATTGCTTTCAAGAACACATGGACAACCAGCTACTCCGTCAACCGTTGGTAAAGAATTTGCCAATGTTGCCTATCGTTTACAGCGTCAATTAAACCAACTTGAGTCAATTGAAATTCTAGGTAAAGCAAATGGCGCAACAGGTAATTACAATGCACATATTGCTGCCTATCCAGAAGTAAATTGGCATAAGTTTAGTAAAGAGTTTGTCAATTCTTTGGGTTTAAAATGGAATCCTTATACAACACAAATTGAACCGCATGATTATATCGCCGAATTTTTTGATTGTGTTGCTCGCTTTAATACTATTATGATCGACTTCAATCGTGATGTTTGGGGTTATATTGCATTAAATCATTTCAAACAAAAAACCATCGCAGGTGAAATAGGTTCCTCAACAATGCCACATAAGGTTAATCCTATAGACTTTGAAAATTCTGAAGGTAATTTAGGGATTGCCAATGCAATTATGGGACATTTAGGAAGTAAACTACCGATATCTCGTTGGCAACGTGATTTAAGTGATTCAACAGTATTACGTAATCTTGGTGTGGGTATTGGCTATGCCATTATTGCTTATCAATCAACATTAAAAGGCTTAAATAAGCTTGAAGTAAACTACGATCATTTACTTGAAGAACTAAACTGTAACTGGGAAGTACTAGCAGAACCAATTCAAACGGTGATGCGTCGTTACAGTATTGAAAAGCCCTATGAAAAATTAAAAGAATTTACTCGAGGTAAACGCGTTAATGCAAAAGAAATAAAACAGTTTATAGATTCATTAGATTTACCTGAAATCGAAAAAACTCGATTAAAACAGTTAATGCCAGCGAACTATATAGGTTATGCTGCTAACTTTGTCGATAATTTGTAAAGAAAGACTAATAAGATTTAGCACTAAAAAAATTATAGTTAGAGCAAACTATATATTTTCAGTATCAAATAGGAAACCCGATTGAAAATCCGTATTGCAACACGAAAAAGCCCTTTAGCACTATGGCAAGCAAATTATGTTAAACAACAATTGCTATCGGTGCATCAAGGTTTAACAGTAGAATTAATGCCTATGGTAACCCGTGGTGATATTTTACTTGATAGCCCTCTCTCCAAAATTGGGGGCAAAGGTTTATTTGTCAAACAGCTTGAACAAGCTATATTAAATAATGAAGCTGATATTGCTGTTCATTCAATAAAAGATATTCCTGTTGAGTTTCCAGCGGGATTGATGTTAGCAACTATTTGTCAACGTGACGATGTACGTGATGCTTTTATTTCAAATCAATATAATAGGTTAGATGAATTACCCAATGGTGCTGTTATTGGCACATCAAGTTTACGGCGCCAGTGTCAGCTAAAAGCTAAATACCCACATTTAAGTGTTCAAGCTTTGAGAGGAAATGTTGGAACACGTTTAGCAAAATTAGATAACCAAGAATATGATGCAATTATTTTGGCTTCAGTTGGTTTGAAACGTTTAGGATTAACAGAACGCATTAAACAGTATATTGATACAGAGTTAATCTTGCCTGCAGTTGGACAAGGAGCAATTGGAATTGAAGCTAGAATTAACGATACTACTATCCTTAACTTACTTGCTCCACTTGATGATCTCAATACTCGCATTTGTATCCAAGCGGAAAGAGCAATGAATCAAGCATTACAAGGTGGTTGCCAAGTACCCATTGCAAGTTATTGTTGTTTAAAAAACGACCAAATAAATTTACAAGGTTTGGTTGGTCGTGTTGATGGTTCTCAAATAATCAAAGGGGAAATTGTTGGTAGCGTGACTCAATCTCAAGATTTAGGTTATAAATTGGCTAACCAACTATTGGAGCAAGGTGCTAACAAAATATTACAGGAATTAAATGGTCAATGATTTTTGTAACTAGACCATCTCCTGAAGGTGAAATATTAACCGAATGGCTTAATAACTCGAATTTATCAGCAAAACACCTTCCGTTATTTTCGATTTCTGCAGGAGATGATCTTCAAAATTTACAATATCAATTTAATAATCTTTTACCTAACGATATTGTGATAATAGTTTCGCCACAAGTAATACATACTATAAAAACAAATCTGCCAAATTTTTTATTCCCTACAAACATCAATTATTTTGCAATCGGTAAAAAAACAGCTAAATTATTGAATCAATTTACACCAAATCAAGTGATCTATCCGGCCCAGGAAAATAGTGAAGGATTATTAGCATTATTAACTTATGAATCGGTGAAAAATCGCACAGTTTTAATTTTACGAGGTAACGTTGGAAGGCCGCTATTAATGGAGTCCCTGACTGAAATGCAGGCAAACGTAAAATTATTAGAATGCTACCAACGTCATCCCATTACCTATTCAACGGATATTCTCACAAATAATATTAAAAAGCAGATAATCATTATTACAAGTGTACAACACCTAATGCAACTTGAATTATATTGCAAAACTCAACATAAAAACTTTGCCACTTTGATTGTGACAAGTGAGAGAATTTTTGAAAAAGCCAAACAATTAAAATGGAAAAAAGTGTTACAAGTAAAAGGAGCTAATAATCAAATTCTATTTAAAACAATGATTACTCTATGTCATAATGTTACTTTTAATTTAATAGATTTTTAATGAGGAAAGCTATGCTAATTCGATATTATGGTGCAAATGCAACACTTTCAACTATTAGCACCACTTCATATAGCCAATATTCCTCAACTTATAGCTATAATGGGGCAAAACAAGAGATGAAAGAAAAAGAAGATAAACAAAGTTCTATAAACCTACAAAAAAAAATCACAGAAGAAAAAATGAATGTTTCACCATTAAGTAAAAGCAGCTCAAATAAAACACCGATTTCTAAGTTGTCGCTTGTTGCTATAGCTTTGACTTTAGGTCTGGGGAGTTTTGTTTTCTACCATGGACATCAACATATTGAAAATCAAAAGCGAACAATTGCAGCACTTCAAAATGAAATAACAAATTTAAAACAAAGCACAAAACAAAGTGTTTTAAAAGATTTGCAAACAACTATCACCGAAACATTAAATCAACAAAACCAACAATTTTCATCACTTGAACAACGCGTTGTGAATCAATTAGCTGAACAGCAAAAGCTACAACATCAAATAACCAATCAGGTTACTGATTCCACTAAATTAAATGAACAAGCCTTGCATAGTCTTAATGAACGATTATCTGCAATGTCTTCAACCGATCAAAATACATGGTTAATCTCGCAAGCTAACTATCTGGTCAATCTAGCTGGAAGAAAAATCTGGAACGATCAAGATTATACAACAGCCCGTTTATTGTTAAAAAATGCCGATAAAAGCTTGGCACAGACAAATGATCCAAGTTTAATACCTGCTAGGCAAGCTATTAATAAAGATATTAATTCATTGTCAGAAATCAGTCTTATTGACTCTGACGGAATTATAATGAATTTAATTGGGCTATCAGATGCATTAATTGAATTACCCTTGGTAGGAAATTATAAAGAAGTTGATCTCGGAATGAATCAATATAATGATGAAATTTCAGAAGATAATACATCAACGAGGACAAATCATTCAAGTGACAAATTCATTACCAATAGTTCAAATAATAAATCAAGCGAAGTAACTACATCGTTATCGGATTGGTCAGATAATTTGCTTTCAAATGCAGATACCTTCATGAAAAAATTTATTACCATTGAAAAAATTGATAAAGATGACAATAAATTTTCAACCTGTATGTCTCTTGCAGGAAAAGATGAAAAACAAATTGTACGGTGTCAAATATTGCAAAAACCACTCACTTTAGAACAATCATTATATTTGCGCGAAAATATCCGCTTTCGACTATTAATTGCAGCACAAGCTGTACCTAGACACCAAGAACTTATTTACCAACGAGCACTAAATGATGCATCTATCTGGGTAAATGCTTATTTTGATGGTCACGCACCAAGTGTTAAAGCATTTTTGCATGATCTTGATAATTTACAAAATCAATCAATAAGCAATCAAAAAGTACCTGAAAAACTGATAAGCCAAAGTGAGCTTGAAAAGTTAATGCAAACTCGTGTTCGTGCAATGTTGACTAAATAGGAGAATCATCATGATAAAAATATTGATTATTTTCTTAGTTTTAGTAGGTGGATTCTTCTTAGGTCCATTATTGCAATTTAATCAAGGTTCAGCAGTATTTATTATTGCTAATTATAAAATCAGCATGTCATTTAATTCTTTTGTTATATTGGAATTATTGGCTATATTGTGCCTTTATCTCTTTGCGAAAATATTAAAAAAAATCTTTAATTCCAAAACAATGTTAGGCAATTGGTTACGCTTTAATTCACCACGTAAATCAGTAAAACGAATTGAACAAGCACAAATTTTACTTCTTGAAGGCGACTATCAACAAGCAGCCAAACTTTTTATGAAAAGTGCTAAAGGTGCAACAAATACTACATTATCCTATTTACTTGCAGCACAGGCCCAAATTGATAATGATCAATTCATTTCTGCCAATCAATTACTTGAACAAGCAGCAAAAAACTGTCAACCTAGAGAAAAATTTGCTTTTAAATTAGTTCAATTACGTCTACAAATCAAAAACAAAGAATATGATACAGCAAAAACATCCGTTGAATCACTTTTAAATGAAAAACCTCGTAATGCTGAAGTTTTAAGGCTTGCAGATGAACTTTATTATCAAATAGGGGATTATCAAGCTGTTATTGAGCTGTTACCCATTATGTACAAAGTGAAAGCTTATAGTGAATCACAATTAGAACAGCTTTCCCAAACGGCTTACATTGGACGTATTAAACAATTATCAACTGATAGCGATCCCCTTGCATTGATAAAATGGTGGAAATCACAACCAAGAGCTATTCTTAATAATATTTCTTACCAAAAAGCGATGGCTAATTATCTTAAACAGTTAGGACAAATTGCTGAAGCTGAAAAAATATTAACTTCTATTAGAACATAAAAGCAAACTTAAAAATGCGGGGCTTTTGCCCTGCTTTAATTTAAACTATTATACCAATACCAGAAAATAACGAATTAAAGCTATAAAGCACATTCCTCCAACCACAACACACATTAAATTTTTTGTCAAAAAAGCGATGATTATTGTTGGAATAGCAGCTAAACAATATTCAATATTAAAATCAGGAAACTGCCCTTCTTTGGCAATAAAAAGATTTTGAACAAACAATGCAGTTAAGATACATAAAGGGACATAGGATAAAAATCGAATCACAATATTTGGTAATTGTAACTTTCTTATTAACATAAAAGGGATTACTCTTGGTAACCAAGTAACAATACCACACCCCAAAATAATAAATAGACTATAATTACTCATGCATCACGCTCCATGGCAAGTCCCATAAAGCAACCAGAAAAAGTACTTATTAAAATCGACAATTCAGGGGAAACAAAACGCATTAAAAAAATTAGCATAATTGCCACTGTTAACATTACAATAATACGATTTTTCATACTTTTACTTTTATCACCAATAAATTGCAAATAAACTAGACCAATAAACATAGCAACCAAAGCATAATCCAACCCAAACATAGCTGGGTTAGGCAACCATTGACCAATTAAAGCGCCTATAAAACAGGAGAGAATCCAAGCAATATAAGCCGTTATATTAAGTCCTTGCATCCAAACCGCATTAACAGGAATTTTATTTGTAATAGCATTTATGGCAACAGCAAAAGTTTCATCGGTCAATAAGCTACCTATGTTAATATTTTGAATAAATGAGTATCGACGAAAAGTTGGCGCAATTGCCATGCTCATTAAAAAATGACGGGAATTAACCAAAAAAACAGCAAAGATAATCGCTGAAATCGGTGTTGCAACCAACATTAATCCAGCAATAATAAATTGCGCAGCACCTGCATAAACAATTGCTGCAAGTAATGTTATTTCTAAAACGGACAAATTAGCCGAATTACCAACAACCCCAGCAGCAATACCTATACCTATATAACCCAATAAAGTTGGAATACAAGCATAAACGCCATCTCTAAATGTTAATGCCATTGTAATTTCTAATGATAAAAAATATGCTTTATTTTAGTACGTAACATATTACTGTCAATCAATAGATAACAATTATAATAATAAATAGCGCTAATAATTAGTTCAATAACTTAACTAATAGATAGAATAAGCCGCAATCTATTTTTGAATTTGTTATAATGATGATATAAATTTTATTAAGTAAAATCACAAATTTTTTTATGATAAGTGAAAATAACCCCATGTACACAGCTACCCTATTTATTATTTCAGCACCAAGTGGGGCTGGGAAGTCAAGCCTTATTCGGGCATATTTAGCGCAAAAAAATCATCACCCTGCTAAAGTCTCAATTTCGCATACAACTCGTAACCCAAGACCAGGTGAACGTCATGGGGAACATTATTATTTTGTCGATCATAATTATTTTGAATCATTAATTAATGATCAAGCCTTTGTGGAATATGCTCATGTTTTTGATCACTATTATGGTACATCAAAATCTGAGATCCAACACAGCCTACAACAAGGAATTAACGTATTTTTAGATATTGATTGGCAAGGTGCTCAACAAGTAAGAAAAAAAATGCCTCAGTCAAAAAGCATTTTTATATTACCGCCGTCATTAACCGAACTAGAAAATCGTTTAGTAAAACGAGGACAAGATAATGATCAAGTTATTCGTAAAAGAATGGCAAAAGCACAAGCTGAAATTTCCCATTATAACGAATATGATTACGTGATTATTAATGATGATTTCAATACTTCATTAACGGCATTAAATTCAATTATTACCACCGCTAGTTTAGAATGCAATAAACAAGAAGCACTTAATAAAAAACTACTCACAAGCCTTTTGGAAAAAAACAAGGCATAATTAAATAATATTCAAATAAAATACCTTTTAGGTATAAATAAATATCGCCCACACAAAGGGCGATATTTATTTAACTATTCAATGTCATAATTGAGTAAAACTTTATATTAATTTCCTAAAGCTTTATCTGCCTGATCATTCTGAATTAATTCTAGCTTATAACCATCAGGATCTTCGATAAAAGCAATAATGGTCGTACCACCTTTAACGGGACCTGCTTCGCGAGTTACCTTACCACCAGCTTTTTTAACATCATCACACATTTTTGCCACATCATCAACACCGATCGCAATATGACCAAATGCATTGCCATGTTCATATTTTTCAGTTCCCCAATTATAAGTTAACTCAATTACTGAGCTAACTGTTTCATCGCTATAACCAACAAAAACCAAAGAGTATTTATATTCAGTATTTTCACTAGTCCTTAGCACTTTCATACCCATGATGCGAGTATAAAAATCAATTGAACGTTGTAAATTCCCAACACGTAACATGGTATGTAAAATACGCATCGCCAATATTCCTTCTTAAACAAATAAAGCCGTTAACAAATAAAAATAGTGCTAAGCTTAGCTGTTAACTTTTAGTTGAGCAAATTTCTAGTTCAATAAGACGAAAAAACGAAAATTAACAACATTAAAATAATTAAATCGTGAGTTATAAATAAGACTTCTACTCAATATAATATGAAGTAAAAGCCTTAATTTATTCATTTGAACTATGAAAATAATTGTTTATTCTTTTGTTACATTGCTATAACGAGGTGAAGCACTAATTTGTTTTCCATTACTAACTAATCGAACAGGTTGACCAATAAAAAATTCCTTAATTGTACCTTTTTGTACAATAACAATATTAGAACCATCCTCTTGTTTAATCTCTAATTCAACTGCATTAGTTTGACTTGCACTATCTTCAATTTTATTACCTAATAAGGCACCACCAATAGCACCTGTTGCAATGGCTAATGCTCTCCCTGACCCATTACCAATCGTATTACCTAATACACCACCAATAACAGCACCACCTAAAGAACCTACAATATTTTCACTTTGACCATTTGAAGCATTAGTTTGGATTTTAACTGGGCGTACCGAAACTACTGTACCATAACTCACTTGCTGTACTTGTTTTGCTTGTTCTGTCGTATAAACATCGCCAGAATAAATATTACCATTACTACATCCAGAAAGGATTGCTGCTAGTATAGTTAATTTGACGATTTTTTTCATAGTAGATTCCTCATATGATTTTGAAAGATTGGTTTTTTTTAAATTTTTTTAGCATAAACCTATTTTCCAATTACAACAATATTTTTTTCATTATTTTATCAATAGATAATACAATTTAATATCAAGTTAGGGTATACTCATCCCAATAGTTTACATGGTATACAATAAGTATATGAAACGGTTATTTTTTCAATTAGTAATATCAGTTATGATATCGAGCTGTCATGATGCTAATCTACAACATAAAATTGAAAATGCAACGATCATTGAACAACAAACTAATGATTGTTTAAAAGATAATGCAACAAACAATTTACATCAACTAGGCAATATTACAGTACAAGCATGTCCAGTAAATTAAATTAATAGGCATAAGTAACATAATGAAAACTATCGAAATCGACGAAGAGTTATATACATTTATCGCAGCACAAACTAAACATATTGGTGAAGATGCATCAAGTATCATTAGACGTTTATTAAAGATGGAGCATGCTACTCGAGTTAGTTCAGTAGGAAAAGTTAATGCTGAAAGTCGTTATTCAATGTTTAATGATTTACTAACTAGTGACACCTTTAACGGCGAAAAATCAATCATCGGTCGCTTTTTATTATTGCTTGAAACACTTTATAATTACAATCCTGCACTTTTTTCAATTGCAGCAACTTCACTGCATGGCAGCAAAAGACAATATTTAGCCAAAGACAAACAATCTTTAGAAATATCCGGTAAAAATACTAAACCTCGTGAAATAGTGGGCACGCCATATTGGGTGATAAGTAATACCAATACCGCAAGAAAGATTTATATTATTGAATCAATTATGAGTGACATGGGCATATCAGACAACATGATTAACCAAGTTATAAAAGTTTTTTCGCCACCATCTAAGTAAAATAGCATATTACATACTAATTAGAGAAGAAATGTAACTGTTAGCAAACGACTAAAAGTGCAATCTATGAAAGAGGAACAAGAAATGGCAAATCATAGCCGAGCGGGATTATTAGCCGAACCTTCTGATCTAATCAATGTCAAAACATTACAAAATAATTATTACCAAACCACACCTGATACTGATAATGCAAGTCAATTAGTTATTTTTGGTACTTCAGGGCATCGAGGTAGTTCAAATAAAGGTAGCTTTAATGAAGCACATATTTTAGCCATTGCTCAAGCTATCGCTGAATACCGTCAAACAAATAACATCACAGGTCCATGCTTTATTGGTCAAGATACGCATGCTTTATCAGAATTAGCTTTAAAAACCGTGCTTGAAGTATTTGTTGCTAATCAACAACATGTTATAATTGCCCATGATTTTGGATACACCCCCACACCAGTTATCTCACATGCAATTATAACTTACAATCAAAACAAAAAGTCACAACTTGCTGACGGTATCGTTATTACACCATCACATAATCCACCAGAAGACGGTGGAATTAAGTATAATCCAACCAATGGTGGTCCAGCAGACACTGACATAACGAAACAGATCGAAAACAGAGCAAATGAATTACTCAAAAATAATTTGAATGAAGTCAAACGAATAACATTAGAAAAAGCCATTCATTCAGATTATATTCATACAAAAGAATATGAAACCGATTATATCAACGATCTTGAAAACATTTTAGATCTTTCCCTAATTAAATCTTCTTCACTTAAAATTGGCGTTGATCCTTTAGGTGGCGCAGGTATTACTTATTGGCCACGAATTGCTGAAAAATATGGATTGAACCTTGATATTGTTAACAACAAAATTGATCCAACATTTAGTTTTATGCATCTTGATCATGATGAAATCATTAGAATGGATTGTTCAAGTCGTTGGGCAATGGAAGGATTATTAAATTTAAAAGACAAATTTGATTTAGCTTTTGGCAATGATACCGACTTTGACCGGCATGGAATTGTTACCCCAAAAGGTTTAATGAATCCAAATGCCTATCTTTCTGCATGTGTTAATTATCTATTTCAATATCGTCCTAAATGGCATAATGATGTTGCTATTGGTAAAACATTGGTGACAAGTTCAATGATTGACCGTGTAGCAAATAGTTTAAACAAAAAATATTTAGAGTTCCCCGTTGGTTTTAAATGGTATGCAAATGGACTCTATAATGGGCAATTAGGCTTTGCTGGTGAAGAAAGTGCTGGCGCATCGTTTTTAAGAACAAATGGAAAAGTTTGGTCAACTGATAAAGATGGCATTATTTTATGTCTACTTGCTGCTGAAATGACTGCTAAAATTGGTAAAAATCCACAAGAACAATATCAAGAACTTGAAGCCAAGTTTGGGGTATCTTACTATGGTAGATTACAAGCTGCTGCGTCTTTCACCGAAAAACAAAAGCTCGCAAAACTTGATGCAAGTCAGCTCACTACAGATCAACTTGCTGGTGAAAAGATCACTCAATGCCTAACCACTGCTCCGGCGAATAATGCATCAATTGGCGGGTTAAAAGTGATAGCTGAAAATGGTTGGTTTGCAGCACGACCTTCAGGTACCGAAGATGCTTACAAAATATATGCAGAAAGCTTTGTTAGCAAGCAGCATTTATCCACTCTTCAAAAAGAAGCACAAGAAATTGTCGCTAAAGCAATAAAATAAAATTTAAAAAGCCGACTATTATCAAGTTGGCTTTTTAACCTAGTATGAATATAACTATTTAATTGCAAATTTAACCTACAGCACTAAAATTCAAAAATTATTATTTTTTAAGATTTGAGCTACATTATCTTTTTTTCATAACGATTTTTTCTCTTATTAAAAAATAAAACATAAACAAGACATAACTACTAACAAAAATAGTTACAATTGTTAAAATGATTTTAGTTATATCAACATATT
>NZ_LZHM01000027.1:0-62223 GCF_001690875.1 Gilliamella sp. wkB18 | reverse complement strand
AATTGCAAAAATAACTGAAAATAGTGTTTATTGTGACAATACGAGAATTAATAAAAAGAGCTATTTATTACATTCGAGTTTGAACAACGCTACGCAAGCAGTGAATTTTAGATTAAAGATGCAAATTGAAAAAATACAGCAACAAATTGTTGAGAATTTAAAACAACTGGAGAACGAGCATGACAAATAAAACGATTAATGATTTTGAAAAAGAAATTTTAAGAAAAATTGATAATAATGAATGGTTAACAGAATGCGAGGTTAAGCGTTTAATACGTGACTGTTACGCTGTTGATTCTATAGATGTTCGAAGCGGTGACTGGACAGTATATAAACAGGAAATTATTAAGCTTGGATGTCGTACGTTTAGAGTTAATTGGGTGCGGGGGTTAACAGAGTGTCAAGATGACTTGTTTGAATCTCAAATACCCGTCGAAGTTAAACAAATAACAAAAATGGTTGAAATAGCAGAATGGGTAGAATTGGAGCAAAAAAATGGCTAGAGGAATAAATAACGGAATTTTACAGCCAAACGTCGATAAACTGTATTCTCCAGAAAATCGATTTATTGAGATGTTAACTCTTGGGCACCCAGTTTTAAGTCATTACGATAAGCATGTATTAGCTATGACACGTGAGAAGTTGGATAGTAAATCAGATATTGCAGCTGAACTGGGCTGGCGAGATTGGCAAATTGAACAACTTAATGAACGTATTAAAGAGTTGGAATCACAAAAACACATCAACGAAATCAAGGTTCATGGGGATACAAGAAGCTTTAAAGTATATTGATGACAACTCTAAAATTGTTACTGGTGATGTCAATGCATACAGTCTTTTAAGTTATGCAAAAAACTGCTTACGTGTGCGTAGAAAGATGAGAAGAAATTATAGGAGTAATGAATGACACCTCTGCATGATATGCGATATGTGGCAAAAACATTAAAGCTATCTGAACATACGGTACGAGCAAATCCTGCAAAATATCACATGTACAAAATCGGGGGCTTTTGGCGCATATCTGAATCAGATTTACAAAATTACATAGACGAGAGCAAGAAAAGAAATAATAATGTTATTCGGCTAGCTCTTGTTAATGACAAAAAGGAGATTAAAAAATGTCATTATCAAAGAGAAATGGCGTCTATTATATCGACATCCGCACGCCAAGCGGCGAGCGAATTAGACGCTCTACTGGGGTAAGTGATAAAAAGCTCGCTCAAGAATATCATGACAAAGTAAAACATGAACTCTGGGCGATAAGCCGACTTGATAAGCGCTTAGAACGTACATTTGATGAGGCTCTATTGTTACTACTTAATGACGGAAAAGGTCAGAAAGACTATGCAACTAAAGTTCGTCATGCAAAATATTGGCGCGCTATTTTTGGTGGTAAAAATTTGTCATCGATTACCGGTGAAATGATAGATAATAATCTGCCAACACATAACGCGAAAAATAAAAAACCATTAGCACCAGCTACAATAAATAAATATCGCAAAACAATACTTAGGGCGTTGAGTCTAGCTCAAAAGAACAATTGGATTGCCTCCGTTCCGTACGTCGGAAAACAGAAAGAACCAAAAGTTAGGGTTAGATGGGTAACAAAGCAACAAGCTCAAGAATTGTTAAGAAACATATCTCTAGGATGGTTGCGTGATGTTTGTTTATTTGCGTTATTAACTGGAGCAAGACGAACTGAGATTTTATCATTAACTTGGGATAAGATAGATTTTCAAAACAAAATAGCTATAGTAAGCAACGATATTGCAAAAAATGGCAAAGCAAGATCGCTGTTATTAAATGATGAGGCAGTTGAGTTATTAAAGAACAGACGACTCATCAATAGCAAGTATGTTTTTGTGAGCACAAATAATAATCCATTAAAAGATATTGATCGGCGCGCATTTAATCGTGCGACTGAAATTTGTAATATTGAAGATTTCCATTTTCACGATCTGCGCCACACATGGGCAAGCTGGCACGTTCAAAGCGGAACACCTCTTTTTACACTGCAAGAATTGGGTGGTTGGGAAACGTTGGAAATGGTAAAAAAATATGCGCATTTAAACGCTGAACATTTAAGCCATTTTTCAAATGCAGTCACATTTTGGTCACAAAATCAAAATAAAAATAATATCAAGCATTGAATCTACAACTGTAACTAATTGATTACCTTGGGTTTTAATGGCGTCCCCTACAGGATTCGAACCTGTGACCTACGGCTTAGAAGGCCGTTGCTCTATCCAGCTGAGCTAAGGAGACATGATAGATATGATTTGTTGACTATACGCCGAGTATTATATAAAGCTATTTTGATCCGTCAATGATTTTTGATAATTTATCAGTTTGTATTAACAAAATATCATCAATATACCTTATTTTTTCGTATTTTAGTTAGTTTTTTATAATAAAAATGCTATTACTACTATTATTTGAAATATTGTAACTTATTTGGCATTAGCAATTTGCGCTTTTAGCATGGCTAGTCGGCTTTGTCCTTGTTGCATTTTCTTTTCAGGGGATAATTCGTTTCTTTGATTTTGCCATTCTAAGTCTTCTTGTGGAAGTTCTAACAAAAATCGACTTGGTTCAACATGTATAGTTTCGCCAAATTGCTTGCGTTGACGACTAAATGAAAATGTTAGCTCACGCTGTGCGCGGGTGATGCCTACGTAAGCTAGACGTCTTTCTTCTTCAATATTGTCTTCATCAATACTGTTTTGGTGTGGTAATAGCCCTTCAGACATGCCAACTAGGTATACATAAGGAAATTCTAACCCTTTTGATGCGTGTAAAGTCATAAGTTGTACTTGATCAAATTCTTCTTCGGTTTCGTTGCGCTCTAACATATCACGTAAGGTAAATCTCGCTACTGCTTGTTCTAAGTTCATAGCCTCATCAATATCATCACCTTGTAACATGTCATTTAACCAACTGACCATTTGTTCAACATTACGCATACGCATTTGCCCTGCCGTTGGAGATGGGGATGTTTCATAAATCCAACTTTCATAGTGTATGCCATGCAGAAGTTGATGAATAGCTTCCATTGGTTCACTGTGGGATTTTTGGATTAGTGTATCAAACCAATGGATAAACGTGTGCAAAGTTTCCATACGTTTTCCTGAAAGGAATTCAGTTAACCCCATGTCATGACTAGCTTGATATAAACTAACACTTCGATGATTTGCCCATTGACCTAATTTTTGAATTGTTGCAGGCCCTATTTCGCGTTTTGGAGTGTTGATAATACGGATAAAAGCATTATCATCATCAGGATTGGTTAATAAGCGTAAGTAAGCCATGAGATCCTTAATTTCAATCCGCGAAAAAAATGAGGTACCGCCAGAAATTCGATAAGGAATGCGGTATTGCATTAACATTTTTTCAATTAATCGAGCTTGATGATTGCCACGATATAATATTGCGTATTGACCATATTGGCTGTTATTCGCAAAATGGTGACCAATTAGATCATTCACCACTTTTTCGGCTTCATGCTCTTCGTTATCAGCTGATATTACTCTTATTGTTTCACCATAACCCAATTCGGAAAAAAGTTTTTTCTCAAAGATGTGAGGGTTATTTTCGATTAAAATATTCGCCACTTTTAAAATCCGACCCGATGATCGATAATTTTGTTCAAGTTTGATCACTTCTAATTTCGGGAAGTCTTGTTTTAAGTGAACTAAATTTTGTGGGCGTGCCCCTCGCCACGAGTAAATGGACTGATCGTCGTCCCCTACTACGGTGAATTTAGAACGGTTTCCAACTAATAATTTAATGAATTCATATTGGCTGGTGTTGGTGTCTTGGTATTCGTCAACCAACAAATAACGTACGCGATTTTGCCATTTTTCGCGGACTTCTTCATTATTTTTTAGCAAGAGTGTTGGCAATAATATAAGATCATCAAAATCTAATATGCTGCAAGCTTTTAACTGTTTTTCATAAAGTTGATAGCAGTGTGCAAAGAGCTTTTCCTTGTTGGTTTGTGCCCTTGCCATAGCAATAGTTGCATCAACTATATCGTTTTTCCAATTAGATATGGTTGCACGCAGTTGGTTAATAAGGTCTTTATCGCCATCTAACCATTGTTGTGTTAATTCTTTTAGTAATGCCGTTTGGTCGTGATCATCAAATAATGAAAAATTAGATTTAATACCAAGGTGTTTATATTCTTTTCGAACAATATCCAGCCCTAATGTATGAAAGGTTGATATTTTTAGCCCTCTTGTCTCTTGTTTGCTTAATGAGTGAGCAATACGTTCTTTCATTTCGCGCGCAGCTTTGTTGGTAAAAGTTACCGCGAAAATATGCCTAGGTAAGTATTCTTTTACCCGAATTAAGTAAGTAATTTTGTTAATAATAACGCGAGTTTTTCCTGAACCTGCACCAGCTAAGACAAGGCAAGGTCCTGATACATACTCTACGGCTTTTTGTTGACTTGAGTTTAAACGCACTGGATAAAAACCATTAAGAAAATTGTAGACTAGTATATAACGACAAACTAACCACCTGCAATTATCACGACTATTAAGTGAAAATAATTACTATTTTATAAGTTATTATTGGATGAACGTTAAAGCCTGTTCAACCACTTCAATCCCTGCTCCTTTTTTATGAGCATTTTCGCTAATAGAACGCCGCCATTGCCTTGCACCTTTGCATCCATTAAACATGCCTAAAGTATGGCGCATAATATGGTTTAATTGTGCACCTTGCGTTAACTGTTGTTCGATATAAGGATAAAGAGCATGAATTGCAGATATAGGGTCAATGATTGGCGTATTTAAACCAAAAATTCGTGAATCTATTTGGGTGAGTAAAAGTGGATTTTGATAAGCTTCGCGACCAACCATTACGCCGTCAACATATTGTAGATGACGCTTTATTTCATCAATGGTTTTAATTCCACCGTTTATAGCAATAGTTAATTCAGGGTAATCGCGCTTGAGCTGGTATACTCGTTCATAATTAAGTAGCGGTACCTCACGATTTTCTTTAGGACTTAAGCCAGATAACCACGCTTTACGAGCATGAACAATAAAGGTTTGGGTATAGGGTTTTACTTTATCGATAAAACCACACAAAAACTCATAGCTGTCCAAATCGTCAATACCAATTCGTGTTTTGACTGTAACTGGAATTTCAACTTGGTTTTGCATTTGTTCAATACACTTTGCAACTAAATCTGCTTTACTCATTAAACATGCACCAAACATGCCGTTTTGTACTCGATCTGACGGACAACCAATATTTAGGTTGATTTCATTATAACCACGCTCCTGTGCCAATTTTGCACACTGAGCAAGCCCGTTAGGATCGCTACCTCCTAGCTGTAAGCTGATTGGTTGCTCTTCGAAATTGAACGCTAAATAATCGCCTTTGCCATATAATATAGCGCCAGTCGTCACCATTTCGGTATAAAGTAAAGTTTGTTTGGTTAAGATACGATGGAAATAGCGGCAATGCTTATCAGTCCAATCAAGCATTGGGGCTATTGAAAAACGATTTAATGTTGATTTCACAAGAAAAAAATACCTCAAGAATTAATTTAATTAAGTTATTCTAGCTACCGCTTTTTTATTATACAATAAGTAGAAATATTAGAAGTTAATATGGATATTAATAATATATTTTTCTATCGTTAAAATCTTATATTTTGGATTATTACCTATAATGAATCTGTTTGGATATTCACAAATTAATTTGAAAATATTCCTTTATAATTTATTTATTTTTGACTATAAAATATGAAAAACCTCGTAATATAGTGAGGTTTTTCAGTTTATTCAGTTAAATTTTTTGTTAGCTAAAAATCAGAACATAAAACCTTTTCAGTGATAATGTAATTCATTTTTATAAATCAGAGATTTCCTATTTATTCATTTCTTCTAATGATTTTGAGCCATCAAGTGTGTGATTTTTTATGTCAGTTACAATACCCCTTTCGTTAAAATAAACTGCATAAGTTATTTGGCTAATTTCACCATACTGTGGCTGTTGACGAAATACATAATACCAAACTTTATCACCAAAATCAGAAGTTAACATTGGTGTACCCATAATAAATAACACCTGTTCTCTATTTTGACCAACTTTTAACAGATCTATAGACTCTTGAGTTACATAATTACCTTGATTGATATCTGGCCTGTAAACAAAAGTATCAACCATTGAACAACCATTTAATAAAATACTAGCTACAATTGAAAGCACAGCAAATTTACGAAATTGCATTAATTTAATCCATTCAAAAATCATGTAAAGTTGTATTATCGCTGATATTTTTTTTAAGTGCCACACAAAATAATCAATTCTTAAAAATTATTTAATAAAACAACATTCATGAGCTTTAATTTACAATTACTGCTTGACATTTATTTATATATCTACGACCTTAATTATATTATGATTAACATTACCATTAACAAAAAAGGCACAAAATGAAACTAGAAACAATAGAACAAAAAGCAAGTTATGCTATCGGCTTACAAATTGGACAGCAATTAAAAGAATCTGGATTAAACAATTTAGAACTTAATGCGTTAAAATTAGCGATAGAAGACGTATTATCGGGTAATCAACCGGCTCTGCCATTACAAGAATTACATGAAGCATTACGCCATGTGCATGAACAAGCTACCAAAGAAAAGGCCAAGCAAGCAGAAAAAATTGCTCAAGCAGGTAAAGATTTTCTAGCAGAAAATATCAAAAAAGATGGCATTAAATCGACTGAATCAGGTTTACAATACGAAATCATCAAACAAGGCAATGGCACATTACCGAAAGCAACCGATAGCGTACAAGTTCATTATACGGGGCAACTAATTGATGGTACCGTATTTGATAGTTCTGTTGAACGTGGACAACCTGCTGAATTTCCAGTCAATGGAGTGATTAAAGGCTGGGTGGAAGCGTTACAACTTATGCCTGAAGGTTCAAAATGGCGTTTATATATTCCTCAAGAATTAGCCTATGGTGCTCAAGGTGCTGGTGCATCAATTCCACCATATAGTGCATTAATTTTTGATGTTGAATTATTAAAAGTACTATAGAGTGATTAAAAGATCATAATGGACGCAATTAGCGTCCATTTTTTTGACTTAGTTATTTTCGGTTTAGAAAGAAAGTATTAAATATTACCTGTAACAAGCATGTATAAGTTATTTATTTTCCGCTATAATATTTGTTTATCTATAGTCATAAAAAAGTTAAGGAAAGTTATATGTCAACAAATATGGTTCGTATCGCAATCGCTGGCGCTGGTGGCAAAATGGGACGGCAGCTTATCCAAGCTGTTTCGCAAATCGAAGGAGTTACCTTAGGAGCAGCATTTGAACGAACTGGCTCATCACTAATTGGTAGTGACGCCGGTGAGATTGCTGGGATCGGTATTTGTGGCATTAAAGTTACCAATAATCTAGAACAAACTAAAGATCAATTTGACGTATTAATCGATTTTACGCGACCTGAAGGCACGCTCGCCTACTTAGCTTTTTGTATTGAAAATAAAAAAATGATGATTATTGGCACAACCGGCTTTGATGATGCAGGTAAACAAGCCATTGCCGATGCAGCAAAAAAAATTGGTATTGTGTTTGCTGCCAACTTTAGTGTGGGGGTTAACCTAGTGTTAAAATTATTAGAAAAAGCCACTAAAGTCATGGGCGATTATACCGATATCGAAATTATTGAAGCACATCACCGCAATAAGGTAGATGCCCCTTCAGGCACCGCACTTGCGATGGGTGAAGCCATTGCAGATGCACTTAATTGTAATTTAAAAGACCGTGCTGTTTACTGCCGAGAAGGTCATACAGGTGAACGTCCTAATGGCGCTATCGGATTTGCAACGATTCGAGCAGGTGACATTGTTGGCGAACATACCGCTATTTTTGCCGATATTGGCGAACGAGTTGAAATTAGTCATAAAGCATCAAGCCGTATGACATTTGCTAATGGTGCCGTGCGAGCTGCGTTATGGCTTCGTTCACAATCTATCGGTTTATACGATATGCGTGATGTGTTAGATTTAAAGAGCTTATGATTTTAAAGACATGTTAGATGAATTTTGGATGCGCCATGCATTAATGTTAGCAAAACGTGCTGAATTAGAAAATGAGATTCCTGTTGGAGCGGTAATCATCGATGAAAATAATCAAATTATTGGTGAAGGGTTCAATCAATCGATATCAACACATAACCCAACCGCTCACGCTGAGATAATGGCAATTGAGCAGGCTGGTAAATATCTTAACAATTACCGTTTAGTTAATACTACGTTATATGTCACACTTGAACCTTGTATTATGTGTGCTGGAGCGATTATTCATGGTCGCATCAAACGTATAGTGTACGGCGCAAGTGATTTTAAAACAGGTGCAGCAGGCTCATTCATTGATATTTTAGCTTATCAAGGTATTAATCATTATGCTGATGTCACAGGCGGTATACTTGCTGATGAATGTAGTGTGCTTTTAAGTAACTTTTTTAAAAAAAGGCGTTTACAAAAAAAGTTAGCTTTTAGCATCAATAATGAAAATATATTAAACTGAATGCCTGTTCTAAAACAGGATTATTCTAATCAAATTATTAAAACATAAGATAAAAAACTTCTTCACTTATTCTTTTTATCAGCAAAAATTGTTAAAATCTAGTTTAATTTTTTAAAAGTTAGTTTGAGCATTATTAATGAAAAAACACATATTAAAAATGATGATATCGACGGATGATATCCAAAAACGAGTTATACAACTTGGTCAAGAAATTAGCCAAAATTATAAAAACAGTCAAAATGAACTAATTTTAGTTGGGCTTTTACGTGGTTCCTTTATTTTTATGGCAGATTTAAGTCGCGCGATTTCCGTTGGGCATGAAGTTGATTTTATAACAGCATCAAGTTATGGTAATACAGTAATAAGTAATCGTGATGTTAAAATCCTTAAAGATTTGGATGAAGATATCTGTGGTAAAGACGTATTAATCGTTGAAGATATTATAGATACAGGTAATACACTTAGCAAAATCATGGCTATTTTAAAATTACGACATCCGCGTAGTATTGAAATTTGTACTTTGCTTGATAAGCCATCTCGACGTGAAGTCGATGTGCATGTTAAATATATTGGATTTTCAATCCCTGATGAATTTGTTGTTGGCTATGGCATTGATTATGCACAACATTATCGTCACTTACCTTATATTGGACATGTCACATTACTTGAATCCTAAATAATACACGAGGTATATGTGTTACGATATTCCTGTTCACTGTGTTTACTGTTAATAATAGCTTCAGCATCAAGTTTTGCTGATATGAAGCTATCTATTCAAGGTTTATCAGGGAAACTTGCAGATAATGTTGATGCACGTACTTCATTGATATCACCGAATAGAATTGATAACACACCGAATTTTAAACGTTATTTTGAAAGTGAAGCTAAAAAAGCTCTCCAAGCTTTAGGTTATTATTCACCTACTTTTCAATACGATGTTTCAGACACGAAAACATTGGTAGTCAATATTTCTGCTGGCGAGCCAACCAAAATAGAGCAACTTAATATCAACATTATCGGTGAAGGAAAAAAAGACAAAGATTACAATAATTTACTTAAAATCGGCTTACCCAAAATTGGGGATGTTTTGAATCATGGAACATATGAAAATTTCAAAAAAAGTTTGCAAAATTTAGCCCTAAAAAAAGGGTATTTTGACGCAAATATGACTGTACACCAATTAGCTATTTCAAATTTTTATCATCAAGCTTTTTGGAATATTGATTTTGATACAGGTCAACGGTATAAATTTAGTAAAGTTAATTTTCATAACTCAAAAATCCGTGATGATTACCTAGCAAATATTGTGCCTTTTCAAGAAGGTGATAAATATACCGCAGAAAAGCTATCAATATTAAATCGACGTCTTGCATCAACTAACTGGTTTAATTCTATTGTTGTTGTTCCCGACTTTCCTCATGTTACTGCAGATAAATCACTTCCAATCGATGTTATCACCACACCAAGAAAAAAAAATAGTATGGATTTAGGGCTTGGGTTTTCAACCGATAATGGTATTCATAGCAAAATAGGTTGGAGTAAACCATGGATTAATAGCCGAGGGCAAAGCTTTCAAAGTAATTTATCACTTTCCTCTCCTGAAAAATTTGTTACTTTGAGCTATAAAGTTCCGATGAAGAAATCACCACTTGAACACTATTATAATATCCAAGCTGGCTTTAAAAAGATTGATAATAATGATACAAAATCACGCTCTGTTACATTTGGTATTGTCCGAAATTGGGACAATTTTGAAGGATGGCAAAGCGCACTCGGTTTTAATGTTTTACGAGACGATTTTACACAAGCTGATTCCAGTTTCAATACTTTTCTTTATTATCCTTCCATCAGTTTTGCTAGGCTTCGTAGCGATGGTAATTTACTATCAATGTGGGGTGACTCTCAACGTTATTCAATTGAGGTAGCAAGTAAATCTTTAGGTTCGAGCATTAACCTTGTTCGTTTTGAAGCACAACAAGCTTGGATCCGCTCGATTAAAAATAGCCATAGATTTATTGCCCGTGGTAATTTCGGCATAATACAAGCAAGCAATTTTAACCGCGTTCCACCATCATTTAGGTTTTTTGCTGGTGGCGATCGCAGCATTCGTGGTTACAGTTACCAATCTATCTCGCCTGAAGATAAGAAAGGAAAATTAAAAGGTGCATCTAAGTTGATTACTGGCTCGCTGGAATACCAATATAATTTAACAGGACCTTGGTGGATGGCTTTTTTTGCCGATACCGGCGAGGCAATTGATAAAGTCGATAAAAGTAAATTTTATACAGGTACGGGGCTTGGTGTTCGTTGGGCTTCACCAGTTGGACCAATAAAATTTGATTTAGCCACACCGCTAAATCGAAAAGATACTGGTTCTATTCATATCTATATCGGTTTAGGGACTGAATTATAACATGACGAAAAAAACAATTAGAGATAAAAAAATAAACAAGATCAGAAAATGGAAAAGACGAAGTTTTGTTATTCTATCTATTTTTATTTTTCTAATTGTATTTATTTTTGTTATGATTTTTACTAGTTTAGGGGTCAAGCTCACAACAGTTGTTTTAGATAAATTTTTACCAGAATTAAAAATTGCACAAGTTGAAGGCTCATTTCATAATTTGCATATTAAAGGACTATCGCTTGAATTGCCTGGTGTTGATATTCAAGTTAATGAAGCATTTTTAGAATTATCTAGTGCATGTTTAATGCAAACAAAAATATGCATCAAATATTTTGGTGCTAATGGTGTAACTGTTAATATTATTACCAGTAAAACCAATACTGATCCTAATAAACCGGAATCTAAAAACCAAATTGTTTTAAATACACCATTACCAATTGAACTTTATAATACACACGTAACCAATGTTAAAGCTAATATCAATGATATGACATTTAGTATGTCAGACTTTGTCGGAAAAGCAACTTGGATAAACCATAAGATTTATGTTTACCCTACTGTTGCTCAAGACTTAACTGCTATTTTTGCTGATGAACCACAAAGTTCAGTAAATCAAGAAATAAAGAATACTGTACCATTTAATGAAAAAATTAATCAATGGTTTAATAAACCTATTATTAAAGCACTTCCGCAAGTTCATATTCCTATAGATATCAATGTTAGCCGTTTAAGCGGTGATAACTGGTTATTACATATTGGTGGACAAGATTATTGGTTTAATCAAGCCTCAATTCAAACCGATATAATCAATAACTATATTCTGGTTAAACGTGTCGAAACCGATTTCAAAACACCTTATGCTAATGGCCATGCTTTGGTTTCAGGCGATATTACATTAGGTGATTGTTGGCCTATTACGGCATCTGTAATAGTAAATACAGAAAATAATCAACTTAGCGGTAAAATTACAGGTAAATTACTTGGCGAAATAGCTACCAATATTGCAGTTGAAGGATTAAATAAGGCTAAAATAGAAGGAAATATTAATTTTATTAAAAATTATATGCCTGTTATGGCAAGTATTAGCGGAAAGCATATTCAATGGCCTATTGAAGGCAATGCACAATATCAATTAAATAATTTTGATTTATCATTAAATGGCAATGTTCAAAAATATAAATTAGCAATGATTGGGACAACAAAAGCTAACAATATTCCGAATGCAACGTTTGATATCGTTGGAAATGGTACATATCAAGGTATCTCATTTGTTCATGGCATGATTCAGTTACCTCAAGGACAAGTCAATGCATCTGGAAATATAGATTGGGGAAAAGCATTAAAATGGGATTCTAAAATAAAATTGACCAATGTAGATATTAGTAAAGAAGTGCCTAATTTCCCTATTCGTTTAAATGGTCAATTTAAAACAACAGGAATATTAGAGGGCAATCATTGGCAATTAAGTCTTTCTGAATTACAGTTAAAAGGTGACATTAAACAAGCCGATTTTTTGGCTAACGGAAGCTTGCAAATTGATTCTAAACATTCAATTACTACAAATAATCTTGCTATTGCTTGGGGAAATAATCAAATCAATGTTAATGGTTCAACTGATAAAGGCAATTTAAACGGAAAAATAAGTCTAGAATCGCTGTCACTATTTATTAATGGCATGAAAGGTAGAATTATTGGAAATGTAAAAATAAATGGTACAATCAATGATCAAACAATGGATACTAATCTAACAGTTAGTGATTTAAATCTTCACGAATTCACTGTTGAGTCAGCAAACCTTTCAGGTAAATTACAATACCAAAAGCAAATTAGTGGGCAATTAAAACTAATTGGGCAAGGTATTAAGTTTGAAAATGAATCCGTTAAAAAAGCCAATATCGAACTTTCTGGAAATGAGGATCATCATAACCTATCGGTGGATATTGAAGGGAGCCCAGCTTCAATTATTACATCATTAACAGGGCAAATTACTAAAGATAGGACTAAATGGTCTGGAAATATCTCTCACATTTTATTAAGTTTAGGTAATAAGAACCATTGGCAATTAGCTAAAACATTGCCATTATCTTTTGATTTTATTTCACACATGCCTACCATTGGAGCTCATTGTTGGCTGAATAATAGCTCAAGTATTTGTTTAGATAAACCTCTATCATTAGCACCTAATACAGATACAAGCGTGACATTAAAAAACATTGATCTCGCTAAGTTACCTATTCCTAATAACAGCGAAACTAAGTTAGTTGGTAGTATTGATGGAAAAGCTGATATTAAATTTACTACTTTGAATAAAATACCTTCTATAAAAGCCAATATCACTGGTACCAAGGTATATATTCAACAAATAATCGTATCGGAAACATTAACTATACCTTTTGATTTATTTAAGTTAAATGTTGAATTAAATGAACAAATAGCTAAATTAAATTGGGATTTTTCATTAAATCAATTGGGTAAAATTACTGGTGCCTTATCCATTACAGATCCAACTCATCAGAAAAAATTAAGAGGACAATTAGTTGTTGATCATCTTGCATTAGCAATTATTAACCCATTATTAGATAAAAACGATTATGCAAACGGTTTTATTGATGGAATTATTAAATTTTCAGGCTCGCTAATGGATCCTTATTTGAATGGCGTCATTAACTTAAGGCACAGCGAAATAAAAGCAAGACAACTTCCTGTTGATGTTAAATCAGCAATATTGGATATAAATTTTAACGGTAAATCTTCAACATTAAAAGGAGTGTTAACTACGCAATCTGGTGATGTTAATATTAATGGTCAAGCTAATTGGAATACTTTTGATAAGTGGCAAGCAGAACTTACTATAAATGGTGCTGCAATGGAAGTAACCGTTCCTCCAATGGTTGTTATGTCGATTATTCCTGATCTTAGAATTAATGCAACTCAAGATGAACTTACTCTATTAGGTAGAGTAAGCATTCCTAAAGGTAAAATTACAGTTGAATCTTTACCTACATCAAGTGTTGATATTTCATCTGATGAAGTTATGTTAGATGAAAATTATAAGGTAATTGAAAAACAAAAAATTGGAATGAAGATCAATAGTCATATTGAAATCGATATCGGCGATAAAGTTACTGTCGATGCTTTTGGTTTAAATGCAGCTTTAAAAGGAAATTTAATTGCTACACAAACTAACAAAGGTTTAGATCTTCATGGACAAGTACTCATTCCGACAGGAAGATTTCATGCTTATGGACAAGATTTAGTTATTCGTAAAGGTATCATTACTTTTTCTGGACCTACCGATCAAGCAAGATTAGATATTGAAGCAATCCGCAATCCAGAATCTATTGATAACAATAATATCACCGCGGGGATTAAAGTCATAGGAACATCAGAAGATCCTAAAATTGAGATATTCTCAGATCCCGCCATGTCTCAGCAAGAGGCACTATCCTATTTAATAAGAGGGGAAGGTCTTGATAACACGGATCAAAGTGAAAACGATATGATGACTTCTCTGCTTGTTGGTATAGGAACTGCAAAAACAGGAAAATATATTGGGGACATTGGTAATGTTTTTGGTATTAAAAACCTCACACTCGATACACAAGGTGCAGGTAATAATTCTAAAGTCGTGGTTAGTGGTTATATTTTACCTAATCTACAACTTAAATATGGTGTGGGTATTTTTGATTCTCTTGCTACCTTTACTTTACGTTATAGACTAATTCCAAGTCTATATTTAGAGGCAACATCTGGGATTGCACAAACATTGGATCTGATTTATCAATTTGAATTTTAAATCAAATAAAATTTCAATTTCTCATTTTAACTTAGTTATTAAATGCAGCCAAAGTTACTCGCTTTTAAAGCCAATCAGCATTTCGCGTTTAATGCCAAACCCCTTGCGTTTATAGACTTTGAAACCAGCTTCAAGTAAATTTCTTCGCACAAATCCTGCCGCAGTAAACGTAGCAAAAGTGCCATTTAGAGCGGTTAATTTATAACAATTTTGGAATAATGATTTTGACCACATATCTGGATTTTTAGCGGGAGAAAAGCCATCAAAAAACCATGCATTAACCATTACTTTTTGTTTCATTAAAAATTCACCAAAGTAGCTTATATCGTTATAACATATAGTTAAAGTAACATTATTAAAGTGGATAGTCGAATCAATTAAGCTTATTTGTAGTTGTTCCGCTAATAATGCTAAAGGACTGTGCTTATTAATTATATTGTTATGAATTTTAACCAACTGTTCAGCTGATAACGGGAATTTTTCTACACTAAAAAATTTAAGTTTTTTGAGCTTATGATTGGGAAATTTTTTTGTAAAATTCAAAAATGTCTGCCATAGCAGCAAAAAATTCAAGCCAGAACCAAAGCCGGTTTCTGCAACAATAAACGTTTCTTTATTATGATTATAAAAACGTTGCTGTAAATCATTGCCGTCAATAAATACATAAGTAGTTTCATCAATCGCTCCTTTTGTATTAAAATAAACATCCTGAAAATGGGTGGAAATTGGGTTTTGATTTTCATCCCAAATAATTGTCGATTTTTGCATAAACCTCCTTAAAACAGCAATATTCAATCAAACTGTATATTAATGCCGATTATGTATATAATACGCTAAGTTAATTTATGAGGTAAACTATGGTTTTTCTTTTTCGTCTAATTAGTGTTGTGTTAATAGGAATTGTGACTTGTGTATTAGGAATAATATTTTGCATATTTAACCCACATAACCCTAAAAATGTGGCAAGATTTGCTCATTTATTTAGTTTTTTTTTCAAACCTATATTAGGCATCAAAGTTTATACTCGCATTAATGCTAATATCAACAAATTAGGCAGCTACGTTTATGTTGCTAATCATCAAAATAATTATGATATGGTGGTTGCAGCAGATGTTGTGCAACCTAAAACGGTGACAGTTGGTAAAAAAAGCTTGGCTTGGATTCCATTTTTTGGGCAGCTCTACTACCTTACGGGCAATATTCTAATTGATCGAAACAATAAATCAAAAGCGCATGATACTATTAGGCAAGTAGTTAATGAAATTAAAAAGCATGATATTTCTATATGGATGTTTCCAGAAGGTACTCGTAGCCATGGTCGAGGGTTATTACCATTTAAAACAGGTGCCTTTAAAGCAGCAATAGCAGCTGGTGTGCCCATTGTGCCAATTTGTGTATCAGATACCAATAATATTAACTTAAACCGTTTAAATAATGGACATATGATTGTTGAAATGCTCGATCCAATCGAAACTAAAAATTTACGCAAAGAAGATGCCAGATTATTAATGGAGCAGTGCTATCAACAAATGGCGAGTAAAATAACGCAAATAAATAATGAAGTAGAACAACTCAACAATCAAAAATAATATGAACAAGCAAGATCGTAATTTTGATGATATCAGTAATAAATTTGCCCAAAATATTTACGGCACAACAAAAGGTAGAATTAGAGAAGCAATAGTTTGGCATGAGCTCGAACAAATATTAGCAACCTATGCTAAAAATAAAACATTAACTATCCTTGATGCCGGTGGTGGTCAAGGTCAAATTGCTTGTAGGCTTGCCAAACTTGGCCATCAAGTAATTTTATGTGATATTTCTGAACAAATGCTTGAACTTGCTCAACAAAAATTCCTATCAGAACAGGTCCATTTAGATTGTATTTGTTGTTCCATTCAACAGCTTAGCAGTGTAATTGACAAACAATTTGATTTAGTTATTTGTCATGCTGTATTAGAATGGGTTACTGAGCCTGTTGAACTAATCCAAACATTAAAAAAATTTATTAAGCCTGATGGTTATTTATCATTAATGTTTTATAACTATCACGCACTATTATTCAAAACGGTTACACTTGGTAACTTTGGTTATACTAAATCAGGATTAGCTAAACGTAAAAAAAAGACCCTTTCTCCTGATTTTCCTCGAGACCCAAATGAAGTATATACATGGTTAATTCAATTAGATTTTAATATTTTACAAAAAACGGGAATTCGCATTTTCCACGATTATCTTATAAATAAATCTAAAGCCGAAACACATTTTGATCAGCTACTTGAACTTGAAAAAAAGTATTGCCAAACAGAGCCATATATTAATTTAGCAAGATATATTTTGGTTACAGCTAAAATAAGATGAATCATAAATTAAACCACTTTAGCTTAAGCTTTTTAAAATGATTACTCGAAAATTTTGTCATAACTCGTTATCATAAGCAGATAAATTTTACAGTTAAGGAAAATGAGTATGATCGTTGTAACTGGTGGCGCAGGATTTATTGGTAGTAATATTGTTAAAGGATTAAATGACCAAGGACATAAAAATATTTTGGTTGTTGATGATTTAACTGATGGTACTAAATTTGCCAATTTAGTTGATTTAGATATTGCTGATTATATGGATAAAGATGAATTTATATCATTGATTGTTGCTGGTGAAAACCTTGATATCGATGCTATTTTTCATCAAGGCGCTTGCTCATCAACCACAGAATGGGATGGCAAGTTTATGATGGAAAATAACTATGACTATTCAAAAGACTTATTGCATTACTGTCTCGATTTCAACATTCCATTTTTATATGCTTCATCAGCCGCTACTTATGGTGGGCGCAGTGATAACTTTATTGAAGATCGCACTTATGAAAAGCCATTAAACGTATATGGATATTCTAAATTCTTATTTGACCAATATGTAAGACAATTACTACCCAAAGCTAATTCACCAATTTGTGGATTCCGTTATTTTAATGTCTATGGACCACGCGAATCACACAAAGGCAGTATGGCTAGTGTTGCGTTTCATTTAAATGAACAAATAAATAAAGGTGAAACACCCAAATTATTTACTGGTAGCGATAATTTTAAACGTGACTTTATTTATGTTGGTGATGTCGTTGAAGTCAATTTATGGTTCTGGAAAAATAAAATATCAGGAATTTATAACTGTGGAACAGGTCGAGCAGAATCGTTCCAAGCTGTTGCTGATGCGGTTCTTACTTATCATAAAAAAGATGAAATTGATTATATTCCCTTCCCTGAACATCTAAAAGGACGCTATCAAAGCTATACTCAAGCTGATCTGACTAAATTTAGACAAACTAAATGCCCAATTGAATTTAAAAATGTTGCAGAAGGGACTACTGAATATATGAAATGGCTTAATGAACAATAAGATGGAATTGATTAAATGAAAACACTCATTATTGGTCCTTCATGGGTTGGCGATATGATGATGTCGCAAAGCCTTTATCGTACATTAAAACAGCTTGATTCTAATAACGAAATTGATGTTTTAGCTCCGGCTTGGTGTCGAGCACTATTAAATAAAATGCCAGAAGTGAATCAAGCAATTGCAATGCCATTAGGCCATGGTGAGTTTGCTTTTAAAAAACGTCGTGAAATAGGTAAATCACTACGTAATAACCATTATGATCAGGCTATTGTATTACCTAATTCATTCAAATCAGCATTGATTCCATTTTTTGCCAAAATTCCTAAACGTACAGGTTGGAAAGGTGAGATGCGTTATGGTTTATTAAACGATCTTCGTAAACTTGATAAGCAAGCATTTCCGTTAATGGTTGAACGCTATATTGCGCTTGCTTATCCTAATCAAATTCATTCGGCTTCCGATTTGCCACAACCACTACTATGGCCAAAACTGAATGTCGAACAAGATGAAATAACCCAAACTCTATCAACCTTTGCTATAACACAAGATGAACCATTAATTGGCTTTTGTCCTGGTGCTGAATTTGGCCCTGCAAAACGTTGGCCCGATTATCATTACGCAGCACTTGCTGATATGCTAGCTAAGCAACATGCTAAAATTCTTATTTTTGGTTCAGCAAATGATAAAAAAATAGGCGAACAGATTATTGCCAAAATGTCCCATTCTGATATGTGTATTAACTTAGCTGGTGAAACTCAATTAGAACAAGTCGTTAGTTTAATATCCGCTTGTAAAGCGATTGTAACTAACGATTCAGGATTAATGCATGTGGCAGCCGCGTTAAATAAACCATTGGTAGCACTTTATGGGCCAAGTAGTCCTGACTTTACACCTCCACTATCAGACAAGTCTGAAATTATTCGTTTAATTACTGGGTACCATCATCGTGTTCGCAAAGGTGATACCGAACAAGGCTATCATCAAAGTTTAATCAATATTAAACCAGATAACGTATTTGAAACATTGATGAATCTTATTGTACGTTGCCAAAAGAGTAATGAATAATGCGTGTATTAGTTGTTAAAACATCTTCAATGGGTGATGTACTGCATACATTGCCAGCTTTAACCGATGCAGCCAATAACTTACCTAGCATTACCTTTGATTGGGTAGTTGAAGAAAATTTTGCTCAAATACCTAGCTGGCATTTTGCCGTCGATAGAGTAATTCCTGTTGCAATAAGACGCTGGAGAAAAAATTGGTTTGCTAAAAATGTTCGCCAAGAACATTATGAATTTATTCAAAATCTTAGTCAGAAAAAATATGATTGCATAATTGATGCACAAGGATTAATTAAAAGTTCTTTTTTAATTACACGAAAAGCACGTGGCATTAAACATGGTTTGGATCGTAAAAGCATTAAAGAGCCAATTGCTAGTTGGTTTTATGATGTAAAGCATAATGTTTCTAAACAAATGCATGCGATTGAACGTATTAGGCTGTTATTTGCAAAAAGCCTACAATATGTTGTACCTGATTCAATAGGAAATTATGCAATTGCTCATCATTTTCTGTCTTCACCACCTAGCGATAATCAACAATATTTAATTTTTTTACACTCTACAACACGAGATGATAAGCATTGGACAGAAGAAGCTTGGAGAAAATTAATTAAATTAATTGAGCCAACAGGTTTAAAAATAAAATTACCTTGGGGTTCAATGCATGAACAACAACGTTCAATTCGCCTTGCTCAGGGATTTAACCATGTTGAAGTATTACCTAAGCTTTCACTTTATGAAATTGCATCTGTTATTGTAGGAGCAAAAGCTGTTGTATCGGTTGATACTGGGTTAAGTCATTTAACTGCGGCCTTAGACCGCCCTAATATTACTTTATTTGGTAAAACTGATCCTAAATTAATTGGCAGTTATGGGAAAAATCAGTTTAAGATTGTTTCACCACAAAAAAGTATGCAAACAATTCAGGCCGAACAAGTTTATCATCAGTTGGCTAATTTTTTATAAGTTAAAATCATTTTTAAAATAAAAAGGAATCGACTTAATGAATAAATATAGTGCTCTTATTTGCGAGAAATATGCTCAAATTAGTAATAATGAATTGGGTTATATTGATGATGCCTTAGGCGTGGTTCTACAAATTTTAGATGAAGTCGTTCGCAATGAACAAATTCCACAAGAGATAAAAAATAAAGCTGCTTATGCGGCAGCTAATCTATTAATTAGTGACTATGAGGTTAAATAACTGTAGGCAAAATGATAATGAAACGTGTAGACTTATCATCAGACTCAACTGTAATTGAGCCTTTATGCGTTTCAATAATTGATTTAACAATCGCAAGCCCTATCCCTGCACCTGAACTGTCATTACGATTTCTGGATTTATCAACACGATAAAAACGATCAAATAGGTGAGGTAAATGTTTGCTATCAATTTTTTCACCCGGATTAGATATGATCAATTTAACGCGATTTTCGGTTGCTTGACCTAAAGTTATAGTTATAATTTGATTAATTGGTGTATAACGAATCGCATTTGATAAGATATTACTAATTGCTCTTCCTAACATCAATTTATCACCCTGAATATGTGAACATGTGCCTTCAATATTAAATAGGATATTTTTTTCATCGGTTAGTGGCTCAAAATAGTCACAGACCATCATGATCATATTAGGTAAATTAATATCGATTAAATTAGGCATTAATTGACGATTATCAGCTTGTGCCAAAAAAAGCATATCAGATATCATTTGTGACATTCTTTCATATTCTTCTAGATTAGAATATAAAATTTCTCTATATTCGTTTGTCGTTCTAGCATTACTAAGCACTATTTGCGTTTGGGTAGTTAGATTAGTGATTGGTGTTCGCATTTCATGAGCAATATCAGCCGTAAAATTACGCTGACGATGAAACACATCCTCTACGCGATTAAGCATATCGTTAAATGCCCCAACTAAACTTACGTATTTTACAGGAACAGATGAAGTAGAAATGCGATAATTAAGACTTTTTAAGTTTATACGTTCAATTTTTTTAATCAAACGATTAATAGGTTTTTGCGTAAAATAGATACTGATAAATGAACCAATTAATGCCATGAAGCAAGATATAATAATAAGTAAGCCTAGACCGTTTCTTAATCGTCCAATAAACTCAATTTGTAGATCACGGCGAACAGCAACTATCAGGGTAAATTGTTTACCTTTTTCAATCATTACTCTCGATGCAGCTATACGATAAGAGGATTTATCAATATTCTGTATCTCACTACTTTTATTCGTAATTAAATGTTCTAACTGATCTTTTGTTAATGCTATCGATAGGTTAGGACCACGAGTTCGGTATACAACCTTGTCAAGGTCATCAAGAATATAGGCAAATAATTGATGATGACCAGTCAGAATTAATAGAAGATTTTGTATAAATTCATCATGGTTTTCATCGGGAGAATAATAAGATAACTCACGTTCAATTGAGGTAATCACAGAATTTAACTCTGTGACATTCTGCCTAATCGAAAATTTTTCAAATGATCTTTCAATTAAATAGCTAAAACAGTAAAGTAGCCCACATGTTAGTAGGCAAACAATAAGGGGTAAACGAAATGAAATTATTTTACTCTGCTTCATCCAATACATCTATTTTATAGCCCATACCACGAACAGTATGGATAAGTTTTGGTTCAAATCCAGCATCAATTTTGTTGCGTAATCTTCTAATCGCCACATCAATAACATTGGTATCACTATCAAAGTTCATATCCCAAACTTGCGAAGCGATTAAAGAGCGTGGTAAAACTTCACCTGGATAACGTAAAAAATATTCTAACAATAAAAATTCTTTATTAGTCAAATCAATTCTTTTGTCAGAACGTATTACAGTTCGTTTAGGTAAGTCCATTACCAAATCTGCAATACTTAATTGATAATTATTTACTTGTGGAACATTTCGCCTTAATAATGATTTTACCCTAGCTAATAGCTCGGCAAATGAAAAAGGTTTAACTAAATAATCATCCGCACCAAGATTAAGCCCCTTCACTTTGTCCTCAACGCTCCCCATAGCAGTTAGGAGCATGATTGGGGTATCTTTACCTGCTTCACGTAACGATTTTACAATTTTCCAACCAACAATATCAGGTAGCATTACATCTAAAATAATTAAATCATAATCTTCAGTCATGGCCCGATGATAACCATCTAAACCATTTTTAGTCAGATCGACAATAAAACCAGATTCAACTAACCCTTGACGAAGATACTCTCCTGTTTTTTGCTCGTCTTCAACAACTAATAATTTCATTTTGAATATTCCCTTTGCTGACCTATCAGATTATCGAACTGATATAACACTGTTATATGATATACGAAGAGAACAAATTCATTCATGATAATTTAATGACTATTTTGTAATGTTTTGGTCATTAATTAGTTTAGATTTATTTGTTATAGTATCCACACAATGATTCATGAGGCTAGACATTATTGTTTCATTGTTTTATTTCCTTTCATCCATTCCTTGCAATTTAATGCAGCCCTAGTTTATCTAGGGTTTTTTTTTACTTAAAATCGCAAATATACATGAAACAATATTAATTATTTCCTAACTATCCCTATTTAATAAAAGCATTTCAATTTAAATATGATGTTAAATTACTTTTTATATAATACTATCCCTATTTCCATATGTTCTGTATAAGGGAACTGATCAAACAATGCAAAATGCTTAATAACATGTGTTTGGGTTAGATAATGTAAATTTTCATATAAAGAATGAGGATTACAAGAAACATAAATGATTGTTTGATAATCTTTTAATATATTAATAGTATTTAAATCTAATCCTCCACGAGGTGGATCAACTAGTACTGTATTACATTGGTAATCATCCAAATTAATACCATTTAACCGTTTAAATTTTCTTTCTTTTTTAATTGCACTAGTAAATTCTTCCGCAGATAAACGCACAATAATAAGATTATCAATATTATTAGAAACAATATTATATTGAGCAGAATAAACCGATGCTTTAGCAATTTCGGTAGCCAATACTTTACGAAAGTTTTGGGCTAACGCAATAGAAAAGTTACCATTACCACAATAAAATTCAAGCAGATCTCCTGTTGAATTTTTCGTCACTGATATCGCCCATTCTAACATTTTAATATTTACAATAGCATTAGGCTGAGTAAAACTATTTTCAACTTGCCGATACATCAAATTTTTACCCATTACAGGTAAAACTTCATCAATATAATCTACATCAATTGCAATTTTTTGTTTGTTAGCTCGCCCAACAATATTTGCATCGATTCCTTTTGAAGCCAATTGACTTTTCAATTTATTCGCTTCAACAATCCAGTCATCATTTAATTTCTTGTGATACAAAAGTGTAATTAATAGCTGACCACTTAAAGTGGAAAAATAATCTATCTGAAAAAGTAAATGACGAAGTAATTGATTATGTTTTAAAAGTGGTAAAATTGCTTGCATAGCACGATTAATCAGTTTAGTCCCAATTGGAAAATTGTCAATTCTTACACGCTTTTTCGTGTTTTTATCATACATTATATGATATATATCTTCACCATTATGCCAAATTCTAAACTCAGCGCGCATGCGATAATGATTAATCGGAGATGAAAATATTGTTAAATCAGGCAGATTAAACTCCGATAATAATGCTATTAAATAATTTTTTTTATCTTCTAATTGTTGGTTATACTTATTGCTCAAGAAATATTCAGTCATTTTAATTATATGATTGTTAATATAAAAGGGAAAATAGTCAAATATAAAAATCTAACCAATATCTAATAAAAATTTGTATTAGAATATTTTGTGGATAATCCAAACAACTCAAAGATGGAATAGACAATATATCATTCACTAGCGCTTGGCTTCAATTGATTCTATCACAAACATAGAATGATGATAAGTCCAGACACTATATTAAAGTGTTATTCATACATATATTAATGATTAATGAAAAATATAATTTAGATAATAAATTAATAAAAAATATATTGATTGTTTAAAAGTAATTTAAAAAGTTTTTAATTTCACAAAAATATTTAAGTAGGCAATAGGCATTACAGTAGTTCTAATAATAACAATACGACGATATTTAATGAATCAAAGTGATAGTAGTTGCAGGGATAATGATTGTAGTTATAGCCTTTGTGGTTATAATGTGTCAAATAATTTTTGACAATAAGATTACTATGACAAAACAAACTTTTTCTGACTTAGAATTAGATGATATTTTAATTCAAAATCTTCAACTACAAAACATTAAGATACCAACCGTTATTCAAGCACAAACCATTCCTGCTGCTTTAGATGATAAAGATATTTTAGGTTCAGCACCAACAGGTACAGGCAAAACGTTAGCTTTTTTAATTCCGGCTGTTCAACATTTATTAGATTTTCCACGCCGTAAACCTGGTCCTCCCCGTATTTTGATTTTAACTCCAACTCGTGAGCTTGCTATGCAAATTGCTGAACAAGCTAAATTATTGACTAAATCGACACATTTAAGCATAGCAACTATTACTGGCGGCGTAGCTTATATGAATCATGCAGAGGTGTTTAGTAAAAACCAAGATATCGTTATTGCAACAACCGGTAGGTTATTACAATATATAAAAGAAGAAAACTTCGACTGTCGAGCTGTTGAAATACTCATTTTAGATGAAGCTGATCGCATGTTAGATATGGGCTTTTCGCAAGATGTAGAAACAATATCTGCTGAAACTCGCTGGCGTAAACAGACAATGTTATTTTCAGCCACTCTTGAAGGTGAAGGTTTAGAAAATTTTGCTCGACGCATTTTGAACGATCCTATTGAAATTAAAGCTGAGCCATCACGTAAAGAACGAAAAAAAATTTTACAATTTTATTATCGTGCTGATGATCTAACACATAAAGTTGCGCTGTTAAGCCATTTGCTAAAACAAGAAGAGGTAAAGAGAACCATTGTTTTTGTACGTAAGCGGGAACGTGTACATGAGCTAGTAACTTTACTTCATCAAGCGGGGATACATAGCTGTTACCTAGAGGGTGAAATGGTTCAGGCTAAACGTAATGAAGCAATAAAAAGAATTAAAAACAATGTAGTTAATGTTTTAATTGCCACAGATGTAGCAGCTCGAGGAATAGATATTGATGATATTAGTCATGTCATTAATTTTGATGCTCCTAGAACTGCTGATGTCTATTTACATCGCATAGGTCGAACAGCACGCGCAGGAAAAAAGGGTACAGCAATAATGCTTGTTGAAGCACATGATAATCCATTATTACAAAAAATTGAACGTTACATTCAAGAGCCAATTAAATTGCGCACTATTGAGGGATTGAAACCAAAAACTAAAGCCCCAAAACCAGTCACTAAGAAAAAACTATCACAAAAGGCGAAACTAAAAAATAAAGCAAACAAGCAATCTGATGCGAATAAGAAAAAAGTAAAAGAGCGCTTGCGAGATAAAAAAAATAAAGGGAAACGAAGAATTAATAATTAATTTCGAAGAATAATTGTTTTCTTAATAGTTTAAACTTATACAATTGATTGTTCATAATGAATTGGACTATTGTTTTTAATTGTTATAATAATCTTGCAATTTTGTTAGTATTATTTTATAGATTTTTTAGGAGAAATACCATGACATTAGTCACTCGTAAAGCCCCAGATTTTACTTCAGCAGCTGTTTTAGGTTCTGGTGAAATTGTTAATAATTTTAATTTAGCAACACATATTAAAGGAAAATATGCTGTTGTTTTCTTTTGGCCTATGGACTTTACATTTGTTTGCCCATCAGAAATTATCGCTTTTGATCATCGTTTAGAAGAATTTAAAAAGCGTGGGGTTGAGGTTATTGGTATTTCAATGGATTCTGAATATGTGCATAACGCATGGCGTAACACACCACAAGATAAAGGTGGAATTGGTGAAGTAAAATTCCCAATTGTAGCAGATGTTAAACATTCAATTATGCAAGCATATGGAATTGAACACCCAGAAGCTGGTGTTGCATTACGCGCATCCTTCTTTATTGATAAGTCAGGTATTGTTCGTCACGAAACTATCAATGATTTACCAATTGGTCGTAACATTGATGAAATGATTCGTATCGTCGATGCATACCAATTTCATGAAGAACACGGTGAAGTTTGCCCAGCACAATGGACTAAAGGTAAACAAGGAATGCAAGGCAACCCTAACGGCGTGGCGAACTTCCTTAAGCAACATGCGAATGATTTATAAATAAACAAATAATTAAATTAAAGTTTAAAAATCATTTTACCACATAGCCTATTAATAACCGGATATTTTCCGGTTTTTTTATAAATTAACTGCAATATTTTACTAATTAAGTTAACAAAACTTTAAATTTAATTTTAGGGGTTTTTATTTCAATTATATAGTTAAACCTACAGTAAAATTAGTTTCTTAAATGCAATAATAAATTACATTGTCATATGCAAGCCAACAACACCAACAATAATAATGCCAAGCCCAAATAAACGTGAAGGATTTTTAGGTTCATTAAATAATAGCATATTGGCCAGTACGGCTCCCGACGTTCCAAGACCAACCCATACCGGATAGGCAATGCTCAACTCAAGATAATGAAGTGATAAGTAAAATAATATAAAAGAAACAAAAAAACCTCCCCAATATAAAACTAGTTTATAAAAATTTTTTTTCTGTGCATATAGTTTCAGCCCAACAGCACCAGTTACTTCAAAAATAGATGCTGTCAATATTAATAACCACCCCATTTTTACCTCTATTATCGTTCATCAGCTATCTGTGCGTTTAAGTTGCACTAAACCAATAATGATTAAAGCAATAAAGAAAATCTGCATCAATTTTATTTCTTTTCCAAAAAGTAACATATCGATGACCACTGAACCAACAGCCCCAACACCAGAAAATATGGCATAAACGGTACCAGTTGGAATTGTTTTACAAGCATTCGTAAGAAGTGTGAAATCAATAATGATTAGGATCACAATAATAATCCAATGCCAAAGTTCCGTTGCAGTGCTAAACCCCAAAATCCAACACAACTCAAAAAAGCAAGTTAGGATCACAAATGCCCATTCTTTATTTATGCTAAAAATCTTATTTATATTAAACATTGCTACCCCACTATATTTATTTTTTTACATTTATTATTTGATTATGCTCTTTTAGCGATATTAACCTATATAAAAGGAAGATGGTTCGCAAAAAAATTATTTGCCACCGTAAGATCTAAATGTTTATGTGTAGAAAAGACAGCTCTTTTTATATTAAGACACCAATACTATCTAAAATATCTTTACACTGTATTATTTTTATTTATCCACTACTTGAACAATTCTATAATGGAGAAGTATAAATGACAAGATTAAAATCTTTATTATTCAATATATCACGTATTAACTTAACCGCTTTGCCATATATTGATTAGGCTAGTTCCTGCCATTTGACTTTCATATTTGTTAGTATGTGATTTCATTGTATTTGCTAATAGAATAATAGCTAATTGAAATTTTAGCTAAATTTATAAACTCAATTATGTTAAATAAGTTAATTAATTTAGCCATATTTCACCCATTATCTGCAAAATATGACTAAAATTACTATTTTAGTTGTAATTTCCGATATTCAACAATATCTTCAATAGTCACTACTGGCATATGATATCTTTTAGCAAATTGAACGACTTCTGGTGCCCTTGCCATTGTTCCATCATCATTAGTTAACTCACACAATACGGCAGCAGGTTTTAAGTCGGCTAATGTGACCAAATCAATCGATGCCTCAGTATGACCACGCCGAACCAATACCCCCCCTTCTTTAGCGACTAATGGAAACACATGTCCAGGGTGATTTAAATCACTTGGCTTAGCACTATCAGCTATAGCCGCTTTAATTGTTGTTACACGGTCTGTGGCCGATACCCCGGTCGTTACTCCTTCAGCAGCTTCAATGGAAATGGTAAATGCTGTATTATTTTTACTCGTATTATTGGCAACCATCATAGGCAAATCTAATTGTTTGCAATGTTTTGGTAGCAAACATAAGCAAACAATGCCACTACCATAACGAATAGTGATAGCCATTTGTTCGGGGGTAATTGACTCAGCAGCCCAAATAATGTCACCTTCGTTTTCGCGATCTTCGTCGTCTAACACGAGCACACCTTGACCTGCTTTAATAGAGGCAATCGCTTTTTTGACACGCTCAATCGGCGTTCCAAATTCATTTAAATTAAACTGATTCATGGTAAATACCTATATTTTTTTAACTTGCCCATTTCATTATTTACTTAATTAACCGTTTAGCAGTGATACTATTTAGCTATTAAATTAATTAAGTACAAATAAATAAAATACCAGAATCAGGGCAGTGCTTGACCAGCATGGCTTTGCCTTTCAGCAAATATTGGAAAGATAAGCAACTCTCTTTTATCCAGACTTTAACTGTCGGCTTTGGAATTTCACCAAATCTGCTTGACCTTAACCTATCAAAACTAACCGAACAATAAATAAATCATCATTGTTAACAAGACAAATTAAGCGCTCGTGGGCTATACCACCGGTGGGGATTTACACCCCGCCCTGAGAATTTTGCCAAAAAATTGGCAAATCACACTATAATACAAAATGATAAAAAAAACACGGGGATTTTTAAACGAAATATTGCCGCAAAGTGCGGCAAAAATAGAAAGTGCAACTTGTTAATGCATACCAGTTTCATTTATTTTACGTCGTTCCGTTTTACGCATCCATAACCATGAAATAAACCCAATAATTCCAACGATCAATAAAATAATTGTTGCAAGCGCATTAACTTGCGGATCGACCCCTAATTTTACTTTAGAGAAGATTAATTTCGGTAATGTCATTGCTCCAGGCCCCGTTACAAAATTAGCAATCACTACATCATCAAGTGATAAAGTAAAAGCTAATAACCAACCAGAAACTAATGCTGGCGCAATCATAGGCAATGTAATAATAAAAAACACTTTTAATGGATTAGCACCTAAATCTAAAGCAGCTTCCTCAATTGATTTGTCAAGTTCGCGGAGCCTTGCACTAATAACTACGGTCACATAAGCCATACAGAATGTAGTATGTGCCATCCAAATAGTAATTGCACCACGATCTTTTGGCCACCCAAGAATCTGCCCCATACCGACAAATAAAAGCAATAATGCCAAGCCCGTAATAATATCAGGCATAACCAGTGGGGCTGTTGTCATAAATGAAAACAGATTTGCGCCTTTAAATTGTTTGAAGCGAACAATAGCATAAGAGGCAAGAGTACCTAATACTGTTGCAAAAGTCGCAGCACACGCGGCAATTGCTAAACTCAAACCTACAGCTTTAAATAATTCTTCATTATGCATTAGCACAAAGTACCATTTAGTTGAAAATTCAGCCCATACTGTAACTAAGCGAGAACTATTAAATGAATAAACAATTAGAATAATCATTGGGATATATAAAAACGAAAATGCCACCAATAAAATAAGCCCTTTAAGGCATCGGAAAATGAGTGCTAATGTCACAACCACTGTCACAATCAGGCTAAACATTAAACTGTTGACATATAAGCTTGCATTGGTAAGTAAATCTAACCCAGCCGAACTAATCAGTACAGATAGTAATAACGAGCCTAATAAAAATGAGATAAATACAATCACAGAAGATCGCAAAATAACAGGTAAATCATTCATCTATTTACCCTCCATTTGCCGGCTTTGAAATTTATTGAAATAGTAAATTGGCACTATCAAAATCAACAACATAACTGTCGCAACTGCAGCTGCTGCTGGCCAATCAGTATCTCGAGAGAATATAGTCCAAATTTGCGTACCAATCATAATACTTCGAGAAGGCCCTAACAATTCAGGTATCACATATTCACCAACAGCTGGAATAAACACTAGCATACCGCCAGCAATAATGCCATTTTTGGTGAGTGGTACAATAATCTTAAAAAAGGTTTTAATTGGCTTACAACCTAAGTCTAATGCGGCTTCAATTAATGTCGAATCGACTTTACTTAATGAAGTATAAATCGGTAATACCACAAACGGTAAATAAGAATACACAATACCAATATAAACAGCCAAATAGGTTTTTATAATCACAAGTGGCTGATCAATAACCCCTAACCACATTAAAAAGCGATTTAACAAACCTTCTTGATTTAAAATACCGATCCACGCATAAACTTTAATTAAAAATGATGTCCAAGATGGTAAAATAATTAATAATAACAGAATATTACGTGTCGATTGTTTACATTTTGAAATTGCCCATGCTAATGGATAACCAATTAAAATACATAATATGGTTGAAATAGCCGCAATTTTTAATGATTCTAAATAAGAATCAAAATAAATATTGTCATTAACTAAGTTAATATAATAACCAAAGTTCAAAGCAATATTTAGTAACCCATCATCATAACTAAATAAATCAGTATAAGGAGGAATGGCAAAGATTTTTTCAGAAAAACTAATTCTAAAGACAATTAAAAATGGTAATAAAAATAACAATAACATCCATAAATAAGGAATGGCAATAACAATTAAACGCCCATAAAGTGTCATCAAGTCAGTATCTGAACGTTGTTGCTGCATTTTTTTATAGGCAAAATAAATTGCCACAAGCCCAGCAGGAACAAACAATATACTACCAGCAATAATCAGCCGATAAGCAAACTTAGAAGGTTTATAATTTGCTAAATATAACCCCAAGCATGACAATAAAAAGCTCAATGTCATTGCGGTAAATAGCGCATCTAAAAATAAATTGTCAAAGGCACCTGTTGTTACAAAACGCCAATAAACATTGAGCAACACAAATGCATTTAACAACAATCCTAATACAATGGATCGCATTATGATATCCTTTTTTGTTTATTCAGTAAGCACAACACAACTATCAACTTCCCAACTTAAGTTAACTATGTCACCCCAAGTTGGCATGCCTTTACGATAACGATGTTCATTTTGTAGCTGAGCGATGATAATTTGCCCGCTTGGTAATTTAACATGATAAATAGATAGATCCCCAAGATAAGCAATTTCGACCACTTCACCAGTTGCCAGATTGTAGCCGTCTTCTGGAATTTCGTCGCATAATTTAATTTTTTCAGGGCGTAGTGCAACTTGTATTGGCACACCTTCAACCGCTGGCGAATCATAATCGACTTTTAATGGACGCTTAATCATAGGGCAGCTAATGATCAAACCATCTTCTTGCGTTTCTTGCAAAATACCATCAAAAACATTTACCGAACCAATAAACTCAGCACTATAACGGCAATTTGGGTGTTCATAAATCTCTTCAGGCTCACCGATTTGTACAAATTGGCCTTTATTCATAATGGCAATACGCCCTGCCATGGTCATGGCCTCTTCTTGATCATGAGTTACCATCACACACGTTGCGCCCACTTGCTCTAAAATGCTAACCACTTCAAGTTGCATTCGATCTCGAAGCTGTTTATCAAGTGCCCCCATAGGTTCATCAAGTAATAACAATTTTGGACGTTTAGCCAAACTACGAGCTAGTGCCACACGTTGTCTTTGCCCACCAGATAATTGATGCGGTTTACGTTTACCAAATTGCTCCATATGCACAAGGGCTAACATTTCATCAACACGTTGTTTTATTTCATCCTCATCTAATTCATCTTGTTCTAAACCAAAGGCAATATTCTGCTCAACCGTCATGTGAGGAAATAAAGCGTACGATTGAAACATCATATTAATTGGACGATCATAAGGCGGAACTTGTGATAAATCCTTACCATCAAGAATAATTTGCCCTGATGTAGGCTGTTCAAAGCCAGCAAGCATTCGTAACAATGTAGATTTACCACTACCTGACGCACCTAATAAAGCAAAAATTTCACCAGCGTAGATAGTCAAGTTGACATCATCAACAGCATAATAATCATCATTAAAAACTTTAGTTAAATTTTTGATCTCCAACAGTGGAGTTACCATCTTTTTTTTAGGCTGCACCTGATTTGTTGTTTTATTGTTCACTCTATTTCCCTCATAACAACAAGCCAAAAAAACGAGACGGAAAGGCTAAATAACCTATCCGTCTAGAATTATTATCTAAATTCGATATACAAAATATCGACTATTTACCAGTTTTAAGTTTAGTCCATGTACGAGTAATTACGCGTTCAAGTTTAGGATCTTTAACCTGCAAAGTGAATAGTTTTTCCATCACTTCTGGTTTTGGATAAACAGCAGGATCGTTTTTCACCTCTGGTTTTACAAATTTGTCATTTGCTTCTTTATTGGCACTAGCAAAATTCACATCGTTGGTGACTTGTGCGGCAATTTCAGGTTTCATGACAAAATTTAAAAACTCATGCGCTTCATCAGGATTTTCTGAATCTTTTGGAATAGCAAAGGTATCAAAGAAGACTAATGCGCCCTCTTTTGGAATTTGATAACCAATATGCACACCATTTTTTGCTTCGTTAGCTCTATCTCGTGACTGTAAAATATCGCCAGACCAACCTAAAATGACACAAATATCACCATTTGCTAAATCAGTAATATATTGTGAAGAATGGAAATAACGAATATTTGGTCTCACTTTTTCTAACAACTCATAAGCAGCACCAGTATAATCTTTAACATCAGTACTGTTTGGATTTTTACCTAAATATCGAAGTGCACTTGCAAAGATTTCAGTTGGCGCATCTAAAAATGCCACACCACAATCTTTTAATTTTTCCATATTTTCTGGTTTAAAGACTAAATCCCAACTATCAACTGGTGCGTCTTCGCCCAAACGTTCTTTAACTTTATCAATGTTATAACCGATACCTGTTGTCATCCATACATAAGGGATAGCATACTTATTATCAGGATCATGCGTTGCCATTAACTTCATTAAATTTGGATCAAGATTTTTCCAATTTGGTAACTTGCTTTTATCTAACGGTAAATAAACATCTGATTTAATTTGTTTGGCTAAAAAACTATCAGAAGGTGAAACCACATCAAACCCAGAATGGCCCGCCATCAATTTACCTTCAAGGATTTCGTTTGAATCATACACATCATAAACAAGTTTGATGCCTGTTGATTTTTCGAAATCAGAAATAGTATTAGAACCGATTTGACCTGCCCAATTGTAAAAATGTACAACACGATCTTTAGCTATAGCTGATTGAGATAATGCTAATGAAACACCAGCAAGAATTGAAAGAATTGTTTTACGTTGAGTAAACATGCTCACCACTTCTCCTATTGTTATAGGGATATTACATGTCAAACACAAGCCCATTGAAAAGACACAATGAACCCCCCCAAATTTTACCAATATCAATATAGTTTATGAAAAAATATAGTATGGTGAAACCTAGGTAAGCAAGCAATTACTAGTTATTAATTAAATCAAAAATAATTAGAATTAACCTTGCATTACGTGGGATAAAATACCTTCTTTTTCAAAGATGTCTACATAAAATATAAAAAATCTTAAAATTTAGAGTTGATTGACTATATTTTAGTCTCTCAACTCTTATTTAGTAGTCTATTAACAATAAATTTTCATATTTTATTCGGCATTAGCTTGCAAAATTTTTGCATTTGGCTGCCAAATACGATATTTAACTTGCAAATCATTTGGCACATAAAGCACAATAGGTAGACGGCTATTGTAATCTAACCAACTAAGATTAGCAGTAACAAATTGATTTTTATTCGTTGATACTGGGCAAGTCATTAAGGTCGAAATTTCACCATAGACTTTATCAACAACATAATAATTATACCCCCAACCTTTTAACTCCTCCTGCTTTAAGGTTGTTGCTAAATGCGAAAAATTACAATCAACATTCATTTCTTTACCGACTAAAACTTCAACTTTAGCACTATTTTCATCTGTTAACTTTGGCAGATGAATAGCATAACGCGTATAACCTGTTGAAGCTTCTGGATAAGGTGCAACATCATTAATACTTTGCACTGTTTGTGGTAATTTAGAAGTGTTTGAGCAGGCTGATAAAGCTATCCCCATAAACATAATTAACGCTAATTTTTTCATTTTATTACTCCCAATAATATTATATTTCATTAATATAGTCCCATATGATTTTATAACTACAATGCGTATAATAGCACTGTATAGATTAAATATTATGGAAAAAAAATGTCAACCGAAAAAAAAACATACGATTTATTGAAATTAATCTTAAATCTCTTATTAATAGGATTATTTATTATAATCACTTACCGCATTGTTGAAGCCTTTTTATTTGGTTTTTTCTGGGCTGTAATGGTCGTAATTACTACTTGGCCATTAATGATAAAGATTCAACAAAAACTTTTCAATAAACGATGGTTGTCGCTATTAGTAATGGCATTAATTTTAGCCATTGTTTGTGTAATACCTTTTCTTTTGATTATTAGCAGCGTTGCTAAAAATGGGCACTATCTTATCGAATGGGTAAGGACACTTTCCCACCAAGAGCTGCCGACTTTTGATTGGTTGGAAAATGTACCGACATTTGGAAGTGAGTTACATCAAAAATGGTTAGATCTCATTAAGACTGATGGTTCAGATCTCATTACCAAAGCACAACCTTATATTGGAACAATGATAAAATGGCTCATTGAACAAGCCACAAATATTGGTATTTTTATCTTTCATGCAGGAGTAATGATTATATTTAGTCTTTTGCTTTTTTTAAAAGGCGAGAATATAGCAAAGTATGTTTATTTATTTGCTAACCGCCTATCTAAGCAATATGGCGAAATCACTATTACTTTAGCGGGACAATCAATTAGGGCAGTAGCATTAGGCGTCGTAGTGACTGCTATAACTTTGGCTTTAATTGGTGGATTAAGTTTCGTTCTAACAAAAATACCGATAGCTGGAATACTAACTTTAATATTATTTATTTGTTGTGTAGCCCAAATTGGCCCTGTAGTAGTTATGCTTGGCTGTATCATCTGGCAATTTTGGAATGGACATACAATCTCAGGCATAATACTAATTATAGTTGCCATTATCTTAACTACATTAGATAGTGTAATGCGTGCTTATTTAATTAAAAAAGGAGCTGATCTGCCATTTTTATTAATCTTATTTGGGGTGATTGGCGGTCTGCTTGGCTTTGGTATTATGGGGTTATTTATAGGACCTGTTGTATTGGCATTAACTTATAAAATAATTCAAACATGGGTTGATGAGCAATCTTAAAAAAATTATCATCAACTAAAGTTTTTAACAATTACTATAAAATTTAATTCGTTGACAACAATAGATATATCTCTACATTGATATTAAAAGGAGAATTATTTTTCTGGTGTAATTTATGTTATTCTACAAATTAAACCAGTCATAATGATATAAGAATTATGCAAATACCATTTATAAAGTATAATCACCAAAAACAGCTTGATGAGCTACCAAAAATTTCACAGGATGCCGATAAATATCGCATTTTATTTGATCCTAAAGCTTATCATCTTGCATTGCTTGATGCGATCAATAATGCGCAATACCGTATTTATATCGTTGCATTATATTTAGAACAAGACGAAGCAGGAAGTGAAATACTTGCCGCACTCTATCAAATTAAAAAACAACGCCCGAATTTAGATATTAAAGTGTTCGTTGATTGGCACAGAGCACAACGAGGACGAATTGGCGAAGAAAAAACTAAGACCAATGCTAGATATTATTATCAATTAAAAAAAGAAAACCCAAATATTGACATTCCAATTTTTGGCGTGCCAGTAAATCGCCGTGAGGTTCTTGGTGTGCTTCATCTTAAAGGGTTTATTATTGATGACACAGTGATCTATAGTGGTGCAAGCATCAACAATGTATACTTACATAAATTTAATAAATATCGATACGATCGCTATCATTTAATTACCAATAAAGTACTTGCCAATAGTATGGTAGAATATATTAATAGCAATTTTTTACCGTTTGAAGCAATCCAACGATTGGATGTGGAAAAACACAAATCACGGAAACAGATTAAGCCTGAAATTAGAGCTTTACGCCAGCATCTTACGAATATTAGTTATCAATACACTAATGAGGTAAATAATCAAACACTTTCAGTCTCACCTATTTCGGGGCTTGGACGAAATAACTCACTCAATAAAATTATTCGCCATTTGATTAATTCTACGCAACAAAAAGTGATTTTTTGTACTCCTTATTTCAATTTACCTAACATTTTGGTGCGTGATATTATTCGACTACTCCGAAAAGGACGTCAAGTTGAAATCATTGTAGGGGATAAAGTAGCAAATGACTTTTACATTCCCGAAGAAAAACCTTTTAATATTTCTGGTGGATTACCTTATTTGTACGAAATCAATTTAAGAAATTTTATTGAGCGTTTACAGACATTTATTGATAAAGAACAACTTATTATACGATTATGGAAAGATGCAGATCAAACTTATCATCTTAAAGGCATTTGGGTAGATAATCAATGGGTTTTAATTACCGGCAATAACCTTAATCCTCGTGCATGGCGTTTAGATCTGGAAAATGGAATTTTAGTCCACGATCCTAAACAGGAATTAAAGGATCAGTTCATTAAAGAGCTCAATACTATTCGGGAAAAGACAATTTTAGTTAACCATTTTCAACAAATTCAAGCCAGTCAATTTTATCCTAATCATGTACATAAATTAATAAAACGGTTAAGCCGAGTTAAAATAGACAGAATTATCAAACGGTTACTATAAAATCAATCTAAATATAAATTTGATTACCAACAAATATAATATTTTACAATTCCCTATTAAGAATAAACTTTCATTATTTTTATAATGGAAGTTTATTAAAAAAATTAATTAATAAAAATGATTTACTAATACCAACCACTCTTGGTTTTCGTAAGTTATAAAAACTTATGAATAACGACAAACTAAACAATAAGTAATTTAATTTACACTATAGCTGCAATAATACTTTCTTTTTAGAAAGAAATATTATTTAGGAACTGTACTCAAAAGATTATTCAAAGGTAAGACATCAGATAAATACAATAAATTTTGACCCCAGCAGGAATCTAAAACGATAATTAACATATTGAATAATATAAATACTTAATATTATTTTCTTTTAAATACCGTCAAAAATACCCATTAAAGTTTTTAGTGTATTTTATAAAACAAAACCCTCTATATCGTGAAATAATCAAGAGCTTAGATTAGAACTTAGACGCGCTAATTATACATCATAACATTGATTTTTTCATCACTATTTCACATCAAAATAGCACGGAAAGATAAAAAAATGGTTGACTTTGTAGGGCGCTCTACATACAATGACATCATCAACTAATCGCAATACAAATTAGATAATTTTTAGTTATTCAATAGAGAGGTAAATATGTTTGTATCAATCAAAACCATTAAAAACACTATTCATGTAAAAACTCAATACAACCCTGAATTCACTGAGGCAGCAAAACAAATTGGCGGGAGATTTGATTTTGATGAAAAATCATGGATCTTTGACAGCAAAATTACCGATATTGTAACTACTGAATTATTACGCATTTTTGGAACAGACGGTTACAATCAATCATGCGTTGATGTGGAAGTTACCGTTAAAAAAACAATGAAATCAGAGTTAGGTCCGATTTATTTAGCGGGACGAATTATCGCTCAAGCCAAGGCACGGGACGGAGGCGCCAGAAATGGGGAGAAAATTACATTCACAAAAAAATCAGCGAACTCAGGCGGCTCAACTAAATATTGGACAACTGAAATTGAGGAGGGAGCTGTTTTTAGAATTCTAGACCTGTACAATGGGGCTGTTAAATTTTTAGATGAATGTGACGCTATAGAATACAAAATCATTCGAAATGTAACAGATGATAAATCTATTGAGCTAGCGAAACTAAAAGCCGAGCTACAGCGGATCACCGCCAGAATTGCGGAATTGGAGAGCTAATCACAGCTAAAGCAGTCACAAGGTAAAGCCCAAAGCTGGGGCTTTACAGAATAACGACATTAAACTGTACGGAGGTAAAATGGCACAGACTGAATCGCGAAAACGAGCAATAAAAAAACAGATGCAAAAACGAGTGGGACAACCGAGAATGCCTGGTGCATATATTTCTGATAATGAAAATGCGCTATTAATTGAAATGGGTGAACTGTACGGCTCAAAAAAAGCAGCTATTTTTGCAGGTTTATTACTATTAAAAAAATTTCATTCAGATAAAAACAAAAAAAGATAAAAAAACGGTTGACTTTGTAGAGCGCTCTACATATAATAACATCATCAACTAACAAAACAGAGGAAATAAAAATGACAACTATCACTATTAACACATATGACCCAGCAGGAAGATTTAACATGGACGATGATGAGGCTAAAGCTTTTTTTAATTTTGTTGAAAAAGAGGCGATCGAAGCGGGGTTCGATGTTGTACGAACTTGCGCCATCGATGTTGACCCAGAGAGTGAGGAGTTTATGGAAAAAACTTTCCAAAACTATAATGTTTAATAAGCCCGGGCGGGCTTATTATTATAATAACCATGCTCATTACTGTGGCTATGTAGTGAGTGCTAGTTCGGCTTTTTAACGGGAAACTATAATGTTAAATTTACTAACGGATGATTGGATCTGTTTAAACGGTGCATCAAAAACCAATATTGACGAGGTGCTCGACATACCAGTGTATAAAATTTTTGGAACTGTCACGGGTTATCAAAATGCAATAGTTGTACTTATGTTGTTGAAAAATTACTTAAAAAATATTAATGAAAATGATTTTATTAATTTTTTTCAAACACCTATTGATGAATTCATATCACCGAAAGAAGTCACGATTGACCAGCTAGTCTATAACCAGCCACGAGAGAATACGAAAAAGAGAAATACCGATTTTTTTATCAAACGTGGCATGATTAACTGTTTATGTGAGGCGTGTGCGACACAGTCCCTATTCGTAACCGCCCTATTTGGGGGACCCTGCGGAGTAGGTTATTCAACTAGTTCATATTGCAATAAATTATTAATGTTTAAAAATGGGGAAACGATTCGGGAAATAATAAAAAATAACAAAATTGAAAAAAAATATTCATTTAATGAGATATTTTCAAACCCATACAAAATTAAATTTATCAATACTGTTTTCGATGAGTGTTCATTATGCGGTGAAAAAACAAATTGCTACACCCATTTTTTACGGGAGCCTGCACCCCAAACAATCAGAATGGACAATTTACCGCTAGTAGCTAAAAACAAAAATGGGGAGCCGTTTTTTTATCGAAATCGACTAGCCAACATTCAGTTAGTGAGTAAAATAAATGATGGCAGTATAGTGTTGCCAGAAAATATTAACCCTACAGTTAATGATGAAATTAATGCATTTTCTATTTTATATAACAAAGCAAAACTTCTTAGCACAGAGGAGCATTGTTTTTGTTATTCTGATGTAAATTTGAGTGGTGATATCTATTTTTTATCTCAACAAATAAAAACATTTAGCGTCCATCATGATGATGATTTGCAATACGAAATTGCTATGTTGTTTGAGATTTATTTAAAAAATAATAGCATTAATGAATCGGCAATTAAAATCATGAAACGATTCGTGCCGTCAGATATTACAGCTCTACGCAGTGAAAAACAAAAATCATTGGCTGTTGCTCTAAATCGGGTAGTATCTCGATACCAGGATTAACAGTCTGCTAATCCTCAGCAGGTAGATATAAAAATCCCCACGGATGTGGGGAACTGATAACATATTATTCAATAGCATTTATTTACTATCGGTTTATCCCTATTAATATAGGGAACGGTGTACTAACGAATAAATAGCAATTTTTTATCCCATTCTATGGGAGAAACATTGAAATTATATTATTTATTATTTATATGTCAACTGTTTTTTGGTTTTTTGGGAAATTTAGTATTAACATCAGACGCATCAACACGAGTTAATAAAATGCGGTATTTTTTCCACTGTTTTAGCATTTCCTCCTCGTTTGATTCCTGCATATCCAAATCGATGATATCCTGTAAAACCTCTATTTTTTCATTCGCCTCATTGATTAATACTGTTTTTTTTGATTTATTCACCTCAATAATTTCATTTGGAGTTAAAACATACTCAATAGCTACTGGGCGTCCGTTTTCGTCTGATTTTATTTCCATCCCGTCTGTTTGTTGTTGCAATAATTTTGCATGTAGTTCTCTACTGATTTTTATTGAATTTTTAGGAATTATATTGATTTCTGAATCGTAGAATGCGTTTGCCGCCGCATTATAATAAATTGTCATATGGTCTCCAGTTATTAGTTGCCAATTGCTATCAATGAAAATCTGCCAGCTGCGCCAATAACGCTGCCGGGATTTATAACGCGGGATAAAATTTTAATTGTTGAGCGTGAGGATTTTCCTAGTACATAACCATATGAGTACGCAGTGCGGTTATCCCATCCATCGCCGTTTGCCTCTGCGACAACAACATTAAACAGATTATTAGGAAACGCAATTGGCAATGTCAGCGTTAATGAGCCAGTTGAATTTGTTATTGAGCTACACCACTGAATTATTAGTCCAGATGGCAATTTTTGATAACCATTTGTTGAGTGTCTAGACTCGAAATCATTTAATACCACCATGCCAGAATTATCAAATTTTGGGCGTTGTTTAAAATAAGTTTCAACGGTCACCTCATATTGAATATCGTTGAGTTTATTGGCTGGCAGATATTTTCCATTAATGAGAGTTGTCCATTTGGTTGCACTAGTTGATGGTTTGGCGTTATCGTTTTCAGCTATTGCAGTGTACAGAATGCCGTTATATTTAATCATTGCATTAACTGGGTATTTTACGGTTTCACTCCATTCAGGTACGCCCTGCTGTAATAGATACAGCATATTTTTATCAATGCGATTAAATGCTCCATTCATCCATTCCATTGGCGGTTTTGATGCTGTTTGCTCAATAGTTATCCCCCACCCTCTATTTACATCAGGAAAATCGCTGATCTCCCCCGTTTTTGCTGAATCAGCAAAAATTAAATAATCTGGTTTTTTCTGAATTTTCATAAAGTTATCCTATTTTTTGAATTCGTGCAAATTTACCTAAATTAAATCCCTGTGAATGTTTATCGTGTGCAAACCCGAACGGTTCGCTATTAGCTAGAACCAAATAGCGATACATCACGCCGATCGGTCGCACTAAAATATCCATTTTACTAATTGCGTATAGTGTTAATGAATTGAGTTGATCGCTATCTACTAGCACATTCATAGTCATGTTTTGCGCATCAATGATATTTCCGCGCTCGCCGATCATGAATTTAATTGATTTAACAATATTTGATATTTCTCCAGTTTGATAATTTTTAGTGATTTTGGATTTAATAAAAAAACGATAGTCATTGTCATTTAAAACGACTGATGCGTGTAATGCGTCACCATATCGATAAAACTCACCAATACCGAACGGCAACGCTGACCTATCCCTGAGCCATCCAAAATATTTTTTAGCTATTGCTGTTGGTAAAATTCGCGATACACCAACATGCCTGCCAACCAAATCCAATGCATAGCCAGTTGCACGGTCAATATTGAGAATGTCCGCCAATTGAATAACATTTTTAAATGTGTTATCTGTTTCTCTGTAGATAGCTCTAATCGTTCCCAGCGCATTAGGTTTGGTTCGATACTGCCAGATGATAAAATTCTCCCTATTCATCAATCAGCACCTCAACATTATTTATCTGTGCATATTCTCGATAACCGATATTGGCAATATTTGAACTATTAACCGTGAGTGATTTAATATAAAACCCGTCAACTAAATTAATGCTTGAAATAATACGCGACGCGTAAACATTCTCACCAATTTCAAATTCTAAATGTTTTAAATTGGTTTTGATTTGCTCAATATTGATATCGTTAAATGACTCATAACGACTAATTACCATTGAGACATTGACATCAATTTTTTTCGGTCTGTCAAAGTAAACTTTTCTTGGTATATCATCTAACAGATAAGACGTTTCAATTTCCCCGAATAGCCCACATCCGCCAATTTTCTTCTTGGTGATCACTTCCGCTATTTTTTCATCAGCACCACCCAAAATAACGGCATTAAATGAGTGAGCAGGAACACCCGTTTCATCAATCTCATTAGTGTAATTTTCGTACACCTTACACTTTGTCACGCCAGTTATATTCATTAATGCAGATTGAATGCCTCGGCGGTCATCGTAATTATTAATTGAGTGTGACAACATGAATCGCCTCAATAGTTGCGCATCAGTTTCCTCATCAACGCCGCCATAACTGTTTGTATTTGCTGTGACTTTATCAACACCAATAATAATTGTGCTTGGTGTAAACTCATCAAGTGCGTTAACATTGTAATTACCCAGTTCTAACGATCTGAATTTAACGCGTGCGCTACCCAGGTCATTTAATGTTATTGATTCAGTTGTTACCCATTTGTTTTTGTTCTTGTCAACATAAATTGAATTATTTGGTATTGTCGTTTTTGGTGATCCAGTAAAAATCACCTCATCAATATACGAATACGAGGCTGTAATTCGTGTTATTCCTGCATACATAGCTCGCTGTTCTAACCAGTGCCCCGTTGCCTGATACGGATCTAACATCTGAACGATAAACGAAACCGCCTGATGAATGTTTGCTAGCTCTTGCGAGAATAAACCCAATAATTGGCCGTCTGGCGTATCGCTATCAAGGTTGACATTTTCACCATAAATCGATTTGAACGCGCTAACTAATCGATTTTGAATAGTGTATAAGTCATCAATTTCGACGCCTTTATCTGTTATCTGTAACATTGAATGATGCCTCGTTAGTTTTGTTAAATTTATCTGTATAACTAATCTGTATTAGAAATTGTCGAGTATCGCTATCTAACAAAATATCGAAACTATCAATATGGACCACACCGTCTACCTTGAAAATTTCCGATTTTACATCAATTTCTAGCTGTTTTGTGTTCGGGTTTTTAGTTAGATAATCAAACCATGCGATACCGTCCTCGCGATTTAAAAACCAATCTCTTTTTAATGCTAATAATTTAGTTTTTACACATTGAGCTATCGCCTCAGAGCTATCTAAATAGTTACCCAACCCGTGTCCAAACGTCCAGTCATGATTATGATCTAACTCTCTAACTAGCATTTTGGTTCTCCTGTTGTTTCATCTCCACTCATAACCCCAGTATGAACATGTTCGTTTAGATTAACGCCAATATTAGTTATCACATTTTTAACTCGTAGAACGCCAGTGCTATTTGATTCACCGTCGGTTTGTCCAAAATTACCAGATAAATTATAATAACCAATCTGGATTTTGTTACCGGTTTGAATGTAATCCCCTAATTGTTGATAATTACCGGTGTGAGTGTAATTTCCATCCTGATGATAGTTACCAGTTTGAGTGTAATTTCCTAGTTGTTGATAATTACCGGTGTGTTCAATATGCCCCTTGATATAAATTGTACCGTTCGTTAGTCGGATATGAGTTGAACCGTCGTCAGTTTGCATAGATGCGCCGTCATGATAAAAATCAGGTATTTTATTAGGTGCGCTATTACAGCCAACTATAAAAAAACCATCGCTGAGATCGTTAATTCGGTTATCTAACGGTTTTGATGCGTTACCCGATGCAAACCAGCCGTCTATGCAACGACTAGAAAAAACCACCAACCCCTCATCACCCTCTTTTATCGGCACAGTAATACAAAAACCACCAGCATGCGGAAATTGTGCGGGGACATCTACCAACGGGGGGATTTTTATTTCCTGCCCGTTTGCTATAACTCGATTAATCATCACCTGACAACTAACTGTGTGCCCATCAAATGAAATGACCTGAGCCGGTAGCGCAGTGTATATATTCGATTGAGCGCGCTTAATTTGATTTTCAACTGCTGCAAATAGTGAATCTGTCATAATGAATGTACCTAATTAATAAAATCGTTGACATATGTGTATATGTGTGTATAATTATTTTCAGGTTAGGAGGTAAACATGAAATCAACTGACCTGATAAAAGAACTTACTAACGCAGGATGTGTTCTGAAACGAGTTAGAGGTAGTCATCATATGTTTTACTCACCGATAACTAATAAAACGTTTCCAGTTCCTCATCCAAAATCAGATTTACCGATTGGCACAGTAAGATCAATCAAAAAATCGGCGGGGCTTTTATAGCCCGCCAACTTTTGGAGGTATTATGTTTTTTACTCTTGGCATTGAAACCCCGAACGATAGCGATACCGCTTACGGCATTGTCGTGCCTGCGTTATGCAATGAAAAATATAGTTGTTATTCTGCCGCCGACAAAGAACACGACATCCCAGCAATGGCAACTGAGGCTATTTTGTTAACTGTTCAGGATATGATTGAATCAGGTGATTATGATGTTAACGATATTCACAACGATCATGTTTCATATAAAAATAACGACGAATATTCTCATTGCGATACATGGGTAATTATTGACGTTGATTTATCATCATTTGTTGGTAAACAAAAAAGAATTAATATCACATTGCCAGATATTCTGATCGATAGAATAGATAACGCAGTTAAAGCGCCGAACTCGGTTTATAGGGATCGGAGTAATTTTTTGGCAGCGGCAGCCATTAATGAATTGGCGACGCAAAATAAAGCCCGTTAAATAAAACCCCCTCGAAAGAGGGGGGTTACACCCTGTGTATACAGGGAACTCTTATTTGAGGTATTACAATTTGTCTACGGTTTATCCCTGTGTATACAGGGAACGCGGTTAATGGACAAGAATTGAACCTTATCACCTCGGTTTATCCCTGTGTATACAGGGAACGTATCCACCCATGCTGGGTAGGTAATTTGAAGATATACTAAGATACAAACAGAGTCAACTATTATTTGTTGGGCGTCAGGGGTTCGAAAACCGGCATCTAATCATTAATTCAGTAATTTTATTTTTTGTTTTTCAAACTCCTCCTGCGATAAAACGCCGCTTTCTTTTAGATCATTTAATTTTTTCAATTCATCAGAAACGGATATATTCGGATTCTGAATTGCTTGATGATTATTTGAATTTTGCAAAACCTTCTCAGGTTTAACTAGTCTATCTCCGTGGCATAGTGGGCATCTTTTTTTGTAAAAAGGGATAAATAAAACCCAAATAAAGCCTGTAAAAATAATACCAATAAGCGTTCCCGTTCCAATTTTTCTTTTTGGTATTACATTTCTTTGACACAAAGTACAATATTTCATCGCCGTTAAATTCCTTGGGCTTAAAAAATCGGCATTATATCAAATTTTTTGAAATTTACCACCGGTACAAACCAATTTGCTATGCCAGTTTGTGTTGCATAAATCGCCGTTATGCTCAATCGAGCTTAATTTATAATCGCCGTTATACTCGGCGATCTTTGATTCAACACGAACAAGCGAACCGATCCTATAATGGGGATTGCATAGCGTTGTAATTTCTAGCCCGTCGTTAGTTTTTTTCGGGATTCCAATCATTCCTGTGTTTCTAGAAATTACCCAACCCTCACTATTAGCGAGGGCTTTATCTTTAGGGATAACAACCAGCTGATCATCCTGTATAGACCAATCAGCATTATTGTTTATAGCTATTTTATGCATCGCCTCACGCGTGTCGCACATAAAAATTTTACCGCGAGGCAACGCTCTATCATTTGGCAAATTAATGGCGCCCTTTTGTACTCCAAAACTACTAACCACCTCGTTTAGGAAATCACTGTCCGTTTGCCCGCTCTGCATCGTTTTAATAATAGTTTTTTCTGTATAAGCTCGGTGTCCATCACCACAACGCATTGTTGTGATAATGTCCTGTCCTGTTAGTTTATTTTCCACCGTCAAAATATCACCACAAAATATTAACCTCAAAACATCCTCTTTATAGCATACTGATAACTCTAAAAAATGATATTGTTTGCTAGTGATGAGGTTTCTATTAGAATCATTGAGATTATATATTGATATTTCAGCGGTATTTGGCTCTGATGTTAGCGTTTTTTTTATAGAAAACGAAACCCTGAGATTATTAATTACAATACTCTCGTTGCGGTTGCCAATTTTAAGCTCTAACAACCTGCCGAATTGTCTCACGATATTCTCCCTTAGTCATTGTTAGTAATTGCATACGATTATTAAGATCAATTTTAGATACAGCATTAATTCCAAGCCCTGACCTATCATCTAAAACCAATACAAACGGCAAATTAAATTCAATTAACGATGGGCTGTCAACAGATAGCCCCTTATTTTTCGTAATATATTCATTTTTATCAATATCAAATAAATCAAATTGATAGCCATTTGATATTGCGTTATATCTTAATGTTAATCGCAGGTTCATATCGTATAATGAAAATGATTGAATCAATACATTATCCGCTGTTGTTTGTATAACATGCATTTTAACCTCTAACAATATTATCTAGTATAGAACCCTGTTTTTCCTGCGGCTGGGTTTTTCCTAAATTCCGCGTTTCTGAGTTTGGTACGCTCATACCGCTAGCAATTTTCGTTTCAACTATGAAAATTTCACGAAACGTTAATAAAAACTCGCCACTCATTCTATTTTTTTGAGTGAGTCCAACAGATGTTAGCACCATTTTTTTATACTGCCGTGTATTTGTTTGTAGCGTTACAGGTTCACCGCTACGCTGTATTGCTAACAGCTTTTCATGAGCATCTGCTATACGATCTGATGATAAACTATTTAATAACGGAGACTGATAATCAGGTAGAAAATCGGCCACAATTTGATTGACTGTTTTTTTTACTCCATGGTTGCGTAACGCATAATAACGTTGAATGATTTTTTCAGCCTGATCCGTAATTGGATTAACTCTCATGGGTAGCGGGTATTTCTCAAAACTATAGCCAGTTATACTCTCAATCGCGCTAATTCGCGGTTCATACCCAACAACCAGCCCATAAACAGTAACCTCTTTAGGGTCTAATACCGCATGATCCGCAATATTAGCCCCGTTTTCGATCGGGTTTTCTGTTACTCGTAATTTTGATGCGTGCTGCTCAACAGTGTTGATATCCAGACCAAATGTGAAATTATCACTGATAATTAACCCCAAATTATTTGATAATTTATTTAATATAGATTTAAACATTAGTTATATCCTAGCGCCGTTTGTGTATTATCGGCTAAATTACGCACAGCGTTATTAGACAGGCTATTTAAACTATCGAATCCATCCTGTGGTGTTGTAACGTTCATTGTGTTATTGATAGTTACCGCATTGTTATTATTTATGTTTTTGTTTGCTGGCATAAAACTTCCTGCTTTAGCTCCATCTGTGCTGAGCTGCGCTTGAATGTTGGTATTAGTTAATCGCTTAGCTGTGACTTCTATCTTATCATCGTCACCACCTAATCCAATCCACGATAAAGCTCCTTTGACTTTGCTTTTAACTGAATCGATAAATCCATAAAATTTATCTCTTATCCAATCCATCGCGTTTTTGAATGGCGCAGTAATTGACTCATGCACTTTTAAAAACGTTTCAGCAAATTTCTTGGTAGTATCTCCGACATCTCCGACCCACGCTTTAAACAGGCTTTTTACAAAATTCCAAGCGGCTTTAAACGGAGATATAACAAAATCGAAAATAGCCCAAAATGTTTCGCCTATCTTGTCTGTAGTAGTGGTAGTGTCATCTTCCCAGATGTCAAAAAGGTCATTAATGAATTTCCAAGCAGCTTTGAACGGAGCAGTCCAAAACTCAAAAATAGCCCAAAACGTTTCTCTGATAGCATTGACAGAGTCTCCAGTATCAGCACCCAGCCAATCCATTATTTGGCAGATTACTTTATATGACATTCGAAACGGTAGCGTTAGCGCATCAATAATAAAGTTAAAAATCTTACCAATTCTATCTACCGTTTCACTTGCTGCACGTTCAGACATACCGAAAAACATTAGTATGTTTTTAAACGATTTTGACAGTAACGACCTGATACCTGCTATTAGCGATTTAAAGCCGCTTACTATCGAATCAAACAAGCTTTTAGATAACGATTTTATTTTTTTAGTATCGCCCGTCCACAGGGCTTTGAGAAATTTCCAGAATGTTTTTGCAAATTCCCAAGCCCCTTTTGCTCCGTCAATAAATGGTTGCCAGTACTCACCGAACAGGCTTTTACCGCCGTTCATGTAGACCATTAGGTCATCAATCAGCAACATTAAAGCGGTCAGAAGCCCAAGAATTATACCGAGAGGGCTAAATAAAAATGCTCGATTGAGCACAGCCCAAACGATACCAAGCGCAATTAGTGCGTTTTTCCATCCAATTGTCCCTGATATGATTTTGTCAATAAATTTAACAAAGTTAACAACCACCTGAATTGCCATCCCGACTGCTTTAATAACTTTTGTAATGCCGTCAGCAATCAATTCTTTATTAACTGTTAACCAATTTCTGAACCCAGCAATTAATCTGGTCAGCGCAGGCGCAAGATTTAATGCAATTTTAGTTTTTACACTATCGAGAGCTAGCCCTGTTCTGTTCATTTCACGTTTATAATGCTCTACTTGAATGAGCTCTCTCTGTGAGATTTTGAACAGCGCCCCCTTTTGAGTTGCTAACTCACGGGCTTTATCGATTGCGTTATTAAACGCCCTCAATACCCGTTTACCATAGAGCGCAGACGCTGCTGTCAATCCGATAATCACAAGCTTTAGCTTGCTCAATTTTGATTTTGCCTCATCAGCAGATTTACCCGCCTCCTCTGTTGACTGCTGAGTTTGCTGAATCATCCTATTTATATCACTCTGCATCTCATTAGCGGTATCTGATAATCTATCAGCTCCAGACTGTAGCAATGCGATAATTGCGGCAATTTCGCCAGCTTTTGAGGCGTCAACTCCAATTTTCAATAAAAATTCTTCTAAAACCATTTACGCCTCGCTCTGCTGTTGTTTTTCTGCTAATTTAGTTTCAGCTATTACATTATGCATATCGATAACATCATCGAGAGAATAGACGGTTCTGAGTTCGTGGAGCGTTGCGTATTTATTTACGATAACGCCCCACACAAACCAATCTACATCGCTTTCTGAGCTATCTCCTCCAAGCTGAGAGTACTTAGATTGGACAATATGCCACTTGGTAAAAAACCCAAAAAATGGAATTTCAGCCCCTCAATAATCACTTGATAGTAATGGCTTCGATGAGTGTTAAAAAATTCACCGGCTTCTTGTGGTTTTTGAAACAGTACTTTTTTACCGTTTTCATCTACCGCAGTGACATAATCAAGAATGAATTTTTCTATTTCAGCGAATTGTTCAGAGCCGATATTTGAGGCAAGTTGACCGATATCAAAGCCTGATTTGTTGCCCTCGAATGAAAAACAACCCTGAAGCAGGGCTGTTAATTTTTTTAAATATTTATTTGATTTGAAAAAATCTGCTTGTGTGAATGTATAAACTACATCATCAATAGTAAAATCTGCGCTTTGCATTATAAACCGCCTTTAATATCAAACTCTGCTTTAGTTGCTTTAAATGTCCACGTTACGCCGTTGTGAGCTGTGCCTCGTGCGTGTGTTGGTGGTGTTGTAAACCAACAACCTGTTAGTAAAAACTCATCACCGTTGCGTAAATCCTTATAAGTAATTAATTTACCCGTCGCTGTAGTCGGGTTATTAATTTGAGCATTACGTAACTGATTTAATTTTTGATTAGTTTCAGAATGCTGTAACGTTTTAATAGTAACAGTTGCGCCACGATTGCATGAATGAACAAAAACGCCTTTACCATTAATGCCGTAAGTAATATCGCCGTCATCGCCGATCGGTGCGATACTGATAGCATCCTGCGCATTCTCGTAGCCAGTAATTTCCGTGCCGTCTATTGTTAAAACGGCATCTTCTAAAGAAAATGATTTAGACATATAAAATCCTATCGGTTGAATTGAACAATGATATCGACACTATGACCTGCGCCAGCAAGTTTAAGTGCGCAATTAATTGGCATCATTTTGCGAGCTTCTCTATCTGCTGTATCTTGCATATCGAATGAATCAGAATAGAAATAGTAACCGTTAATTTGATCGCCGTACGATAGTTCGCCAAGATCGCCCAATGTCCATTTACCCAGCCCCAAGAATCCATTATTAATGAATTGTTCACCGATAACTTTTATCGAGCTGATTAGAATTTGCTGACCGCGATCAGTTTGTGGAATTTTGGTTGGTTGACCCTGTAACGTATTGAACGCCTGAACCTGCACGGCATTAATAAACGCATCTAACCCTGTTGTTTCATCAATAAACGTACCACCGATCATAACACCCTCAGCTAACATGTTTACACCCGCATAGTCGGTATAAAAGTTAATACCTAGGCGTCGGCATTTTGTTGCCTCGTTGATAGTAATTCTATCGTCTGATGTGACGCTAACCTCCTGTTTGAATTTAACGGTTTTAGCCGTGTTTACCCCCGTCCAAACGGTTGTCAATGCAATACCCATTAACTCAGCGGCAGCATGCGTATTCCCCTTATTGTTATACTGAACCATTAGACGACCGCTATTACGCTTTGATAGCGTTTTAAGCACGTTATTATCAGTATATTCAATGTTAGCAGGTCGGGTTTCTGTGTACGCCATGACTTTAGCATTTTCGACGCCCTGAGCGACAATCCAGTCATGAGCTTCAACTAATTCAGCATCAGTAATTGTGTTAGCAAAATAAACGCCGTACCAGTTTTGGTATTGATTTTGTAATTTACTAAGTGCTTCGGCTGGTGTTTCTTTATTGTAGGTGATCGCATCTTCACCGTTAATTAGCGCGCTTCTTCCATCAATCAGATTAGTCATGCTACCGACATAAGTACCATCTAATTGCGCATCAAATACATAACCAAAATTAGCGCCTTTACCCTCGGTATTTGCTGATAGGATGAATCGACTACCTACAGCGTCATAAACAAAATTAACACCAATATCAGCTAGTTTTGCATTAACGATATTTGCTACATCTTGCATGCCTGAAACAGTAGAAAAATCTAGCTCTTTAACATCGATTTTTGCATCACCAAAATAGAATGACAGATAACCGTCCGTAATATTTTTAAATTGAATATATGAAACTGCTAACGCTGAACCGTTAATTTTTGAACTAATTACTGATGATGTGAAATTTTCTTTCATATATCTAGCAATTAACGCGGTTTTTGGTTTTGGTCGTGCTGAAAATAACGCAGAAGCCGCACGGTAGGCATCTGAATTAGTGCCAAACAATGACGCTACACTGTTAACATCTGAAACAACGACGTAGCGAGTGTCTGGATTTGTAAATTCGTCGCACATCTCACTTGTGAAAATAGCAACAACACTCAAATCACGTTTTTGTGCACCTCTCGGCGATTGTTGTAGAGTAACATCTACAATTTGACTAATTGGTAAACTCATTATTACCCCTTCTCTAAATTAAATTTTACTGTATCGCCACGGTCTACTTGAGCCTTGACGATTGGATTAATTGAAAATGTAAGATCGACCTGCGCACGCTGCTCTTTACCGCCTGCGATAGCTGTCGGCAGACTTCGAATTTGTGAGCATTTTAGATACCCCATACCTAAGCGTCTCAATCGCTGCCAAACCGCTGTTAATCGCATTGATTCAGTGAGTTTACACAGCATATCGTACGAATTGTTACCGTAAGCATTGATTGAGATAGTAACCTCTCTGAGAGTTGACGCTATCTCCTCTTCATCTGTACCATTAAATTTAACCTCAGTACCAATATCTGACTGATACGCATTTAATACTGTGATAAATTTATCTAGATTTGAAACATCCTGCATATTGTTAGCATCAAATACTAGCTCCTCAGGTAACGTCAAAACCTCCGCTATCATGCGCTTGACTTCCGTCATATCGAGTCGCGAGACAGTCGTAATAGCCATAATCACTCCATATTGATTCTGAAATAATGCGGAATCGCATATTATGATGTTGAAATAACATTCCGTTAGTTAGCCGTGTACGCGAAAAAATACGAACTGTAGGGTTGTATCTATCTCCCTCGGGCAATATTTGCAAATCATCATTGCTAGCAGGTTGAATTATGCAGATAATATCCCCCGCCGATTCAAAATTAACTTTAGTAGCAAAAAACGGATCTCTTAAAAAATGCGATATTAATTCACGATTCATTTTCTCTTATCTCATAAGTTATTGATGCTCGAAGTTGTCCCGTGTCTATAAGCGGTTTGCTTGATTTCTTGCGCTTTGCTGTTTCTTCTTTATTTACCACAAAATCGCCATCAGTTATTTTCTCAACGATTTTAACTTGCAAATAAGCACCCACTTCAGCTAAAGCATCATGCGCAGATTTTTTACCTTTTAAAAACTCAGCAACACGAGATTTACCAAGTCTTCCCACGTTTTCAGCTTCTTCTGACGCTGTGGACCGCATAAAAGAACGTTCTGGAATACCTTTTTCTGGCGCTCCGAATTCATGAATAACACCGAGCTCAGCATTGGTTATACCAGTCGATCCTTTTCGTGAGTTTTCATTACTCGGAATACCGACAACTAATTGAATACGGTTTAGTCGCTCAGCTCGCTTCATAGCTTCTTTTAGTTGTTTTACGATTTCTAATTCACTCATCCGATAACTCCGATTGGAGTTATTAAACGACGCAAGCGTAGATATTCTTGACCGTATGAAGTTGAAGTTAAGTCGTAGTCGCTGGGATTGCCTGATGATGTGTTTTGCGATGTGTAACCGATTGATAAACCGTCTGCGGACTTGCTCGATACTGATTTAAAGTTTTCGCCATTATTGAAAATAACGTTATCGTCTAAATCCCGATTTAAAAAGCCTTTGATAGCTAATCTGTGTGCCGTGTAAGCAAACAAGCCAGGGTTGTATAGCTTACCCCATACTTTTTCATTCACTACAAGCGCACTGCTTTCTAAAAAATGCTTGATTGTACTATCATCGACTTTTGAAAATTCGGGGTATTCATTGCGAAAGTTCATAAATACCCCTTATTTTTAGGATTTATAATCTACATACTGCGCAGATTTAGGCTCTTTCCACATCACACCGGTGAACGCCGAACGATAGCCGCTTTGATATGAGAGTAAATCCTTTCTCATCACTTCTAAGATTTCTGGCATGTGCACTTTCATTTCAAGATAGTCTTCGTCATGAGAATAAATAGCTAATCGAGATTTATTTTTATTTATCTGTTTAGCATATTGAGCAGGCACTTTAACGAAGTTGATATTAAAGCTCTCATTTTGTGATGCTTTACGTAACGCAGCCATTACGCGATCCATTGCCGCAATTGGTAGTAAATCAGTACCTACAATTTGAGGGTTCGGATCGAACTTTTGCATAGCTGTCATAAAATCGGCAGCGTCCATCGCTATATGTGTTGGTTGGATTGTGTAGTTTGAGCGTGACCACACTTTATCGTATGCGCTGAGAATCATTTTAACAAATTCCTCAGATGACATATCGGCTAATGTTTTGCCTGACGTGTCATTATGCACGTCAACCTGTAAGCCAGTTAATAAACCCTCTTGCCCTGTTTTTTGTTCGTGACCAACATATCCAGCATATTGAATTGTCGCCACGGCATTAGCGTACAAATCATTCTGTTTCTTGGCAGGTAAATTAATACCTAATTTTTGCGCTTTCTCAATTTCTTGTTGAGTGTACACAAGACCTTTAGCCCATTGAACTACTGGTGATTTTTTCGCCTCAATGGTGCTGTCAATTGTTTCAAGTGATGTGGTTTTAATACCAATCACGCCGTTTTTAACAGACCCACGAACTTCAGTAACACCGTACTCCCATTCTTCGATTGCAAAGTCCAGTCCCTCGGTAACGGGTACAGCTTGACCGATATTGATTTCTGGTAGTTCTTTTTCTTGTAACTGTTTATCACGCTCTAACAGTTGTTCTGTGATAACGTCACTATAATCTACATTTTCATATGCCATTATGCTTTAGCTCCTCTTGTTGCAACCTTAACCGATTGCGCATAACCTAATGTAATTGCTGCGCAGTGATTACCATTGCTGACACGTTCAACCCAATAACCTAAATCAATATTACCTGCGGCAACATTTGTAATTTTTCCTGCATCGTCACCTGTAGGCACGATATAAACACGCTCACCACGTTTTAACTCGATATCATTTACTGCTAGCGCAACAACTGAATCACCGTGAGAAAAGTGTCCAATATTGATCTGGCGATTATTCGGATGTTTGTCACCGTAAATATCTCGGACGACAATCCCGTGAATTAAATCATCAGTCGAACCGATTGCCTTGATACCACCCTCAGCATTTACTGCCACGAATGTACCGCACAATAAATCTTTACCCGTTAAATTTTCTTCGCCCCAGACTTTACTGTCCGAGCTAGATACACGGTAAATAGAACCGGGTTGCATTGTCCCCTGTTCTGAATCCCAACTTGTAAAACTGTAACCCATATTATTTGCCTCCTAATCGTTTGCTTGCTGATTTTGCAGGTGCTTCTTTGCTGTCATTAAGCAAACTTGAAACAACCTTGTTTTTCTTTGCGCTGGTAGCTGCTAAACCTGCATAAGCGGCTCTAATTTCTGTATCAGTTAATTTTGCCGCTTGCTCTTTTGTGTAAATGCCGTGATCAACTAACACGCCAACACGAACATCACGACCACTTTTAGCATCGTCTAGCTTCACTTTCGGGAATCGTGCCTTAGCATCATTCATCACGCTAGCCTTGTCTTTTTCAGCTTCCAGTTCTTCAACGCGCGCCTTTTGTTCATCACGCTCTTTTTTAACCTGTTCAAGCTCTGCCGTTAACGCAGCAATTCGGGCGTTCTTATCATCTTCGCCTGCTGTTGGTTCTTCATCGTTCAAAGCTTCAAGTTTTGCTTTTAGCTCATCGATTTGTTTTTGAAGTTCATCAGCCTTGGCTTTTGATTCTTCATCTTCTTTACCTTGAACTTCTTCCAGTTGTTTTGTGAGTTCATCAATCATTTTATTGATTTCCTCTTTTGACAACTCCCCTTCCGCATCATTTAGACGTTTACGAAACGAATCGATTAATGCGAGTAATTTATTTTTTTTAGGCATTAAATTTGCTCCTATTTTTGGTTTACTATCGTTTAATCTGCAATCTGAGCCAGCGCGACCTTCGGCAACGATAGCGACATGATTGATCTTGATATTTTTGTGATAAAACTTACCGCTAACCTCTTGAATATCAGCAGGTTCATAACCAACAGATAATTCACGAATATCCTTGTTTTTGAGTAACTCAATTGCTGACGCATCTTGAATATACGCATCGCATACAATGTAATTACCTTCTGCTCTTGGATTTTGAACATGACCAACTGTTTTATTTTTCCAGTCAGTAGCATCAACCGATTTTTTGTCTGGGTGTGTAATTGTGATCGGCATACCGTCAATTGATTTAAGCGTGTCGGGTTTGCTGAGTTCATCAATTGTTCTGTTAACATCAACAAGCCTATTCGCTCTGCTATCAGTTAATCCAATTTCATGCCCGTAGTACTGCAAAACAGTACCTTTTGTAATTCTTGCGGTTGTTTTTAGGTAGCCCTGCGGTGTTATTTCCCAAGCCATAAAACCCTCTTTTAGACGTAAATAATCCTACTCAGTTAGAGCATTGAATGATTAATTTTGATTAGAATTTAATATACGGAATAGCTAAACATCGGCACTGAAAGTCTTCGCCACATTTGCCGATATACCCACCAATTGACTTACGCTTTTTCCATGTTTTACCCTCATCATCTGAATAGACTGTTGGGTCTGAATACTTGCATAACATGTTATTTAAAACTAAATGCGATTCACGTTCCCGTGCGTCGCCTGCGCCTTTCCACTTGTAGACATCAAAACCTAGCTTTTTGTTGCGCTCTTCTTCAAAATCGGCGTTGATTTTGGCTGTTTGGTCTCTTGCAATGAGTTTTGCACGAGAGTACGAGACATTGCCTCTTGCACGAATTTCATTGATTAGCTCGCCATGTCTGAAGCCCTTTTTGTAGTTTGTGAAAACATTTGAACCAATGTCATTAATAAAGTCATTTTTGATTGATGTTATTAGCTCGACATTTTGCTGAATAGCTACTGCTAACGTATCGCCCAAAATTTCTTTTTCGATAATGCTTGAGAGGTCAACATCAAAAGCATTTTTAAAATTTCGAGTAAATTGTGTCTTGTTCTGATAGTGAACTTTACTCACGAATCGAGTGGCCAGTAATTTAGCCCGTTCCTCAATGCGCTCGCCAGCAATTGACGCTAGCACCTCGATTAAAGAGTTAATGTAATCATCATCACTAATTGCGACAGCGTCAACCAGGTTCTTTTTACTCAGCGCATCGGTAATTCGGTTTATCATCGCTCGAATAAAATCAGCTAGCGCATCACGATAATAAACTTCGGCGCGCTTGCTGGGCGTTGTGGGCGGCAAAAACCTATCACGCCCCTGTAGCGAATTCTTCAGTAGAGAATAAATCTCCATCGTTCAAATCCTCCTCGGTCGTATTGATTAGGAGTTTACGCGCGATTAACTCGGTTTGTGCCACTTTATCAGGAATAATATTAGCAGTAACCAAAGCAGAAAAAGCGCTAGCAAATTGACCAAATCTGGCGGCTTCCTTGTCTGCATTGACAACTTTGATTGACGGATATTCAAACGTTAGTCCGTGATTTGGCATCATTTTATCGAGAATGAATTTATCGATAAATTCTTGAGCAGGTCGCAATCGGCTTTCTTGTAGTGCATTGATTGTACCGTGGTACGATTCTAAGTCTTCTTCACCAGTCGAAAATCCGCTCGCAGATAGTCCAAATAACACGGTAATCGGTCTATCTAGCGCACCTGCGGTAACAGTAATGAGTTTTGTTAAGACATCAGACAAACCGCCGTATGTTGCTGTTTTTTGCTCCCAACGACCTTGCGCTTCACTATTACCCGCATCAAGCGCAATAGCATTCATTGAAGATTTAGTATGATTAATTAGATTGATGAACTTTCTAATATCATCTTCCTTACCTTGAGCCACTTTTGCTATCAAGTCAGGAATGAATAAAACATCAACATTACTATCTTGAATAATATCGCCAATACATGTAATTGTTGTATCAAATAAGCGGATAGCATTGTATTTGTTTTGCAAGTCAGATATGCCGAATTGATTTCTATCTGTCAGTTTTGATTTACCTAGCTTTAATCTGTGACAGCGTGAATGATGAACCTTATTATTTTTTCCAATTGTGTAGTGAATCGGTTTACCGAAATTCGCTGATTTCAAATCATCATCAATATTGCTGTCAGGATTAAACTCACCTTTAGTCAACACAATAAAGCGTTGAATATCCTCAATAGCTGATAATGGTTGTGACATATCATCAGCATCAGTAATGGCGACAATTAACGCATCACCAAGCAATGAGCCAAACGCCAAAAATTTTTCTTTTATCTCGTTTAGCTTTAATCGATTTTCTTTTTCGATAACGAGTTTTAACAGATTTTCATCATAATCACCGCTAAAAACCCTTGGTAATTTGAGCATATCATCCGCTGTTTTATCGATGTATTTACCAGTTAACCAAGAGCTGCTATACATATTTAACAGCTGTCGGTCAGATATTTTTTTACTTGAATATCTAACAGAATCGTTTTTATTACCCAGCGATGTATACAGGCTCTCTACTGAATCAGTAATATAATTTGCTTGTGTCATAATACATCCAAAATTGATAATTTATTTTTAATGTAACCATCTAATGAGTATCGGATGGCATCCCAGCAATGATTGTTTTTATCCTCAATGATTGGCAGCACCTCACCCGTCATCCTATCGGTTTTATAGCTATATAGCCGCGCTTCAGTTGCGGTGTGTTTACATCGGGGATGAATAATAATTTTTTTAAACCCTCGCAGATATGCGATACCGTCCTCGACGCTGCCCTGCCATTTTTTCGCTGCTGAGATATTGAAGCTCTTGCGCTTGATGTGACTGATAGTCTCTGGTCTTGAACAGTCCGCTTTAATCGTCCATCTTCTTGACTCTGGCACTGAATCGTAAAAAGAACCCATCTCGTCGAGTTCGATATTAACGCCGTACGCTTCATATTCGATGTACAGACAATCGTTCAAAATAAATGAGCGGATTAATGTGTTCGGGTCATTAGCAAAGCCGAAATCTGCACCAAATAATAAACGCTCTGCTTGTTTATGTAGATTGTCATCAAATTCTTCAACGACATATCGACCACTCAAAACTTGTTTATCTGAATTTTCGAGATATGCTCCTTCCCAAATCCAAGCGTATGATGCGTAATCTAGTCTGGTTAGATCATTTAATCGCTCTTGCTCTAATACATCAGGGAAAAATGGATTATCGTTATAATTCATCTCAACGATGATTGCATTATCAGGCGGGTTTTGTCTGAATCTTACATCTGTCGGGCTTCCCTCTGTTTCGGGGTTCCATGTAACCCAAATTTCGGAGTTAGTCTCACGAACCGTAGGGGTTAACTTGCGCCATGCGATTTCTGATACGTTTTCCGCTTCGTCAACCCAACATAGTAATATGCGTGCTTTTGATTTAATACTGTCGAGATTATGACGTAAACCACAAAACACATAGCTAACTAATCCGTTTTTGGTCCTGATATAGTTTTGTCCAATATCGTAGTAATCAGCTAGCCAGTCAACTGAGCGAATGGCTTGCTTTACTTCTTCCATGCTTGAATCAGCTAGCGAGTTCATAAACTCACGGGCGCACAGTATTACACCGCTTACTCCCGCTTCAGCAAATTGATAGCCTTTAATTGCCGTCATTAATGCAAATGAACGAGTTTTAGCACTACCTCGACCGCCGTACGCTCCTCGATACCTGACATTTTCAGCCACAAACACAGATATCAATTTTTTAGGTAACTGTATTTGTGCTGTTGTCATAGTGATTACTCTTTCGGTGTGACTAACTCTATTCGTGTTGGTTTTGGTGACATCGAGCCATCTGATGACTGGTGATCGATTTCTTGTTTTTCGCTATAACCGTGGTTAGATAGCATTAGCTTAGTGATTGTTGGATTGAATGAGCTAGTTAGCCCACCATTTATTAGCTTATTCTCTTGTAACGTTTTAATTGCTTCTAGCGTGTCGGAAAACTCTTTGTTTTGTTTTGCATACTCATACATTGATGACTTGTGCTTACCAAGATAACAAGCAAGACCTGCAACACTTGGCACTACATCCCCAAATGTTTCATAGTCCCCAAGCAAGTATTCTTTAGCCTTAATTAAGCATTCAGCTAGTTCACTTGGGCGACCCACTTTTTTCTTTTCTGTGTTTTTCATGCGCCTCCCTATAAATCAGCAATTTCTTATGATTAAAAAATCTTTATATGATGATAATCTGGCGACTTGGTTTTTAGTTTCAAATATTTCACATCCATTAAATATATCGCTGAATGTGCAATTATCATTATTAACCATTTCAACGATTTCACTTTTATCGCTAGTGAAATACATAAAGGGTGGTTTCATTAGTTCAAATAACTTTAATTGATCTAATAGCCCAAAATAGGTGCCTTTGCGGTACCCTTGCCGGGTGTTGATGTAGGGTGGATCTAGCAAATATAACACATTGCCAGTGAATTCTGTCTGCATCAATTCAATAAACGATAAATGTGTAGTTTCAACACCCTCTAGGTAGCCATCGCAATTGAGCGGCGTTACTGTTACCCTGTTATATAGCGAACTTCTCTCTAAATCAGCCATAGAATGCGCCACATTAGCACCTGAAAATGTCAAGTAACTTGTCAGAGAGACAAAATCCAGATACGTTTTTTGAGAATACAAGTAATTAATTATTCTCAATTTTGTATTCCCTTCTATCTTTTCTTTTATCTTATACCCAGACACTAATGACAATAAATCTTTTCTGATTTCCTCTGTTTTGCCGATGTTAGCAAGTCGTTCCGTGTAGTTATCATAATCGTTATATATTACCCTTGCGTTTCTGCAGGCATATTTAGCATTGTGAGATAACAGCCCTGAACCGCCGAATACATCAACTATTGTCCAGCCTGATCCGTCACCACATAATTTTTTTATTTGTTCATTAAATAGTTTTATAAAGTTTCGTTTTTGCCCCTGAAAAGGTAGTGGGGCTTTATTGTATTTCTTCAAATCAAAATCCTATAAATAATTAACCTCTCAGAAAGAGATTTTTTAAAAATAAATTAAAAAAACATTGACTTTATGTCGTAAACGCGACATAATACTTACATAGATTCGGAACTGGTTCGAATCAATCCTAAAGGGGACATAAAAATGATCAATCAAGTTAAATTAAATCAAGTTTTCCAAGCTCACTGCCACAGTAATGCGGATCTAATCTGCAAATATCGAGTTATTAAAATCACTGCTAAACGAGTTGTTTTACAACATTTACAAATTGATGATGATGTCATTAACGTTAAAGTATCACCGTACAACCTGGCAGAATTGGTCTTGATTGGTAAATATACAAACCTATATCCAACTGGAGAAATTTATGAATCACACTGAATTAAAAGCGCTTCGGCGCTTCTTCTTTCTTGATATTGTAGACGCAGCAAATTTAATAGCAGGCGTATCAGCTAGAACTTGGCAAAGGTACGAAAAAGGCACTGTCACAATACATAAAGATGTTGTTGAAAAAATAAATAAATTAAAGCAAGAAAGAAAAGAGATTCTTAAAAAGCTGTCTGCCGGTGAAGTTGTAAATATAAACGTTACAGCGGAGCGCAACGAGCAAGAACTAACAAAAATATTAATTTCATCAGTGAGCGCAGAATTAATAGCTAAATCATAAACAATTCAAAAATGGCAGCCGCCAACATGATTATTGAACGGTAGATTAGTCATTTTGGATAATGCTTGATAAAAAGGCTGTTGTTGTTAATTTTGTTAATTGCCGTGTGATGGCAAATTTCAGATATAAAAAAACCGCAATTAAGCGGTTTGATTAAATATGCAGTTATTTTTTATAACTGCCCGAGAATTTTTATAGTTTATGCGGTAAAATTGAATAGTTATTTACTAATCTCTCTTATAGCTTGTTTATCCGCATTACACTTCTCAATAACATTTAGCAAATGCTCGTTATATCTGAGACTATCGCCAAACGTCATTTTTTGAGGTGGTAAATTCGGCAGACAATCACTTAATAGATTGGCTGGTATCGGTCGGTTGACGTAAACCTTTCGCTCTGTTGTACAAGCCGTTAGAAACAGACACGGGCACAAACTGATTAGCACAGTCATTATTTTTGAGTTGCTCATTGATTTGCTCCTGCCTTTCGATAGATTTATTTTCTAACTCACGCTTACTTTGCTCGTTATCAGCTATGATTTGATTGTTTTTAGCGATATTCTGCTCTAACTGTTCGATTTTTCCGAACAGTTCAGCTTTATCTTTTTGTAGCTGTTTCTTCTCTTGATAATTGTTGTAACCGAAATGGACAGCAAAGACAAAGCCGATAATGATTAATGCCGTGTTCGCTATATTTACTTTAGACAATTTGAACATGATGAATCACTCAATAATAACGACACAAATAAAAACCAACCCCAACCGTTGACATCATTAACAGCCATTATTGAAGCAATGATGAAGCATAAGATAGACATAACGCTTTCTCCTTTTCTCGCCTGATTACTAAGCCATTCAGTACTTTACCGCCTGCTTTATTCCATTTCGGAAACTCATTACAAGCTGCTTTATAATCACCGTTGTTCAGATGTTTATACATCGTTGATTTCTTCATGTTTGAACAACCGCAATTAAACGTAATCGACGTCACAGCATCAAAAACAGGTTGAGGCAAATGAAAACCATTAGCGTAGCGATTGACACACCGCTCCGCAGTTTTGATATCACCAACCCAACGCTCCGCTATTTCCTCGTCTGTGTAAGCTTTTTGCTGA
>NZ_LZHM01000026.1:0-66509 GCF_001690875.1 Gilliamella sp. wkB18 | reverse complement strand
TACGTGGAACAAAACGTGAAGAGATCGAACGTGGTCAAGTATTAGCAAAACCAGGTTCAATTACACCGCATACTGATTTTGAATCAGAAGTATATATTTTAAGTAAAGATGAAGGTGGTCGTCATACTCCATTCTTCAAAGGTTACCGTCCACAGTTTTATTTCCGTACAACTGACGTAACTGGTACTATTGAATTACCAGAAGGCGTAGAAATGGTAATGCCAGGTGATAATATTAAAATGACAGTATCATTAATTCACCCAATTGCGATGGCAGAAGGTTTACGTTTTGCTATTCGTGAAGGTGGCCGTACTGTTGGTGCTGGTGTTGTAGCTAAGGTTATTAAATAAGTAGGAAATTTAATAGTTAATAGAAAGGGTATCTTACGATGCCCTTTCTTATCTATCTGTTTAGCAAAATGCTTTTATGAAAAGAGCATTTTGGAAAATGGATATTATTATAAATAACATACTCATAGGTTTTATATGATGGTAAGTAATGAGAGTCAAGCTACAAATACGATTCTAGATAAATTCAAATGGGGTTTAGTTCTAGTATTGATTGCTTTTATTGTCTGGGGAAATTTTTATTTTGCTGGATACAATAATATATATAACCCGAATACGTCCATTCGTATTATTGCAGTTGCAGTGATTTCACTTTTAGCTTTATTTATTGCTCTTACCACAAGTAAGGGTAAGATATTTCTTGAGTTTTTACAAGAATCGAGAAAAGAATTAAGAAAAGTAGTATGGCCTACTCGTAAAGAAGCAACACAGACAACTTTACTAATTATAGCCGTTACTGTTATTGTTGGCTTAGCCCTGTGGGGGATAGATAATTTATTCCGTTGGATCGTCTTTTATTTAACATCAATAGGACGTTAATATGAGTGAAACACAACAAAAACGATGGTATGTTATTCAAGCATATTCAGGCTACGAAGCGCGTGTCGCACAATCATTACGTGAATATATTAAATTACATAACATGGAAGATGCTTTCGGTGAAGTATTAGTACCAACCGAAGAAGTTGTTGAAATGAAAGGTGGACAACGACGTAAGAGTGAGCGTAAATTTTTTCCTGGTTATGTGTTAGTTCAAATGATGATGAATGATGCAACTTGGCATTTAGTAAAAAGTGTGCCAAGAACCATGGGCTTTATTGGTGGTACTTCCGATAGACCAGCTCCAATTAGTCAGCGTGAGGTTGATGCAATTATGAACCGTCTACAGCAAGTCGGTGATAAGCCGCGCCCTAAAACGCTATTTGAGCCAGGTGAACTTGTTCGAGTCAATGATGGTCCATTTGCCGACTTTAATGGCGTAGTGGAAGAGGTTGATTATGAAAAGAATCGCTTAAAGGTTTCGGTATCAATTTTTGGCCGTTCAACCCCTGTTGAGCTTGATTTTAGCCAAGTTGAAAAAAGCTAATCTTTTAATATAGATTTTTAATAATTTAGTAGTATGTTTTAGAAAACCACAGGATTTTATCTTGTGGTTTTTTATATTGATGTTTCATGTAATAACTATTTGTGTAAATAATTTAATACTAAAAGAATCTTATAATTGTTTTATACTAAAATGTAGTGTTACCGGAAACTTTTTAATAAAATTAATTGTTATTGATCCAAATTAAAGGCCTCTAGCTGTTGTTGCAAATCTAGCCATTGCAACTCCGTCTCTTCTAATTGATTTTTAAGTTGGCTTTGTTTTAGTAATAAAGCTGTGAGTTCTGTTTTCTTGTTCACTTCATAGATTGTAGGATCAGACAATTTTTCTTCAATAAATTTTAATTGGCTGGTTAACTTATCAAGCATCTGTTCTTCTTTTTGTAACTGTTTTTTTATTGGTTGCATTTGTGCACGTAATTCTGCTTGCTTGCGTTTTTGCTCTTTACGATCCTGAGCTGAAGTATTGTGAGAACTTTCTTTTTTGGCTGAATTGATTTCGTCATTAGATTGATTATCATTTTTTTGTGACTCAGCTAACCATTTTTGATAATCATCAAGATCGCCATCAAATGGTTCCACTTTATGATCATGGACTAAATAGAATTCATCGGTAGTCGAACGCAGCAAATGGCGATCATGCGAAACTACCACTAAAGCACCATCAAAATCAATCAATGCCTCAGTTAGAGCCTGTCGCATATCTAAGTCTAAATGGTTGGTTGGTTCGTCTAATAAAAGAAGATTCGGTTTTTGCCATACAATTAAAGCTAAAACAAGGCGTGCTTTTTCACCACCCGAGAAATTTTTAACAGGATCGGTAACTTTATCACCTTGAAAATAAAATCCACCCAAATAATTACGCAGTTCTTGTTCTGTATTTTTCGGTTCAGCAAGTTGCGTTAAATGCCAAAGTGGTGATTCATCAGGGCGTAGATATTCTAATTGATGTTGAGCAAAATAGCCTAATTGAACACCTTTAGCAAGATTAATATGGCCTTCTTTAGGTGCAAGTTCACCAGCTAGTAATTTAATCAGTGTTGATTTACCTGCACCATTGCGTCCTAATAGACCAATACGTGAACCAGGAACTAAATTAAGCTTAATTTTTTCTAGTATAATTTTATCATCATAACCCGCTACGACTTTGTCCATCATTAACAAAGGACTTGGTAAGAATTCTGATGGTTTAAAATTAAAATGAAATGGATTATCGACATGCGCTGGTGCAATCAGTTCCATTTTTTCTAACATTTTTATACGGCTTTGCGCCTGTTTAGCTTTTGTTGCTTTGGCTCTAAAGCTATCGATATAATTTTGTAAGTGTGCAACTTTGAGTTGTTGGCTTTCATAAAGAGACTGTTGTTGTGCTAACTTTGTAGATCGTTGAATCTCAAATGAGGAGTAGTTACCAGTGTATTCAAATAAACTTTTTTGTTCAATATGAATAATTTTATTGACTAAAGGATCTAAAAAATCACGATCGTGAGAAATTAAAATTAAAGTTCCTTGATAGTTGCTTAGCCATTTTTCAAGCCAAATGACAGCATCTAAATCAAGGTGATTGGTTGGTTCATCAAGCAATAATAAATCAGAACGACACATTAACGCTTGTGCCAAATTCAATCGCATTCGCCAACCACCAGAATAGGATTTAACAGGTGACATTAATTGCTCATTAGAAAACCCCAATCCATGTAATAATGTTGCAGCTCGTGCACGAATTGTCCATGCATCTATGGTATCAAGCTTTTCATGAATGGCCGCAATCTGCTGACCATTATTTTGCTCATTGGCAATATCTAACTGCTTTTCTAATTGACGATATTCACAATCGCCATCAATCGCATATTCAATGGCAGGAATATCCAAGGCAGGTGTTTCTTGATTGACCCAAGCCAGTTGCCAGTGAGATGGAACACTCAATGTGCCTGCATCAGCTTGAATTTCACCTTTAATCAGTGAAAAAAGAGTTGATTTTCCACAGCCATTTTTGCCCACTAATCCAACTTTTTGTTGCGGATTAATAGTTGTTGACGCATTATCTAACAGCAGGTTAAAGCCTCGGCGGACTTGGATCGAATCAAAAACTATCATGATATTTATATCTATTGCTCAAAATAAAATAAGTTAATAAAAATTGTTTTAATCACCTACAATAGGAATGTTATAAAACAATTCATTAAAATAAAAAAGCCCTTTGTTAAAAAGAAAAGGGCTTAAATTTAATTATTCAATAAGACTGACTATTTTTTTATTGCCGATAAAGCTCGGCGAACAAAAAGAGTACAGATAGCAATAAACACAAAGAGTCCCAAAAATTCGGGAAGCATGCCTAAGTTAGCAGATATTGCTAGCGGTGCATCATTCCCACTATTGGATATGCTAATAACTATCACCATTGCTAATAAAACGCCTACTAAACTTTCACCGACAATTAATCCTGATGCAATTAGTGCTGCTTTGCGATCCACTTTTTTATACTCTTTTTCTAGATCTAAATTTTGCTCTTTGGCTTTTTTGTAAGCATTGCGTTTAATTATCCATGATAATATAGTACCGATTAAAATCGGTGTATTAATGCTTGGCGGTAAATAAATACCTAAACCAACAGCTAGTGCCGGTATGCGAAAGCTAGAGTGATTTTTGGCAAGAATTGAGTCAATAACGATAATAACAGCGCCTAATGCAAGCCCTATTAAAATCATAGTCCAGTCCAATTGATGTGCAAATATGCCTTTGGCAATTGTGGTCATAAGCGTCGCTTGTGGCGCAGCCAAAACTTGGGTTGTATCCATACCAGAACGAGGTAAAGCACCAGTAAAACCATAAGCGTTATATAAAATTTCTAAAATAGGTGCAATGACTGTCGCACCAACAATACAGCCAATTAATAATGCCACTTGCTGTTTCCAGGGTGTGGCCTTGACTAAATAGCCGGTTTTTAGATCTTGTAAATTATCATTCGAAATACAAGCCACTGCCAACACAGTACTGGTAGTAAAAAGTGCGAGTGCGGTGGCAAAATTAGAGCCTTCAATAGAAGCTAGCATACCATTAGTTTCACCTAAACCTAATAATATCAATGAAATGACAACCACTGCAACAATTGCAATTCCAGATATAGGGCTAGATGATGATCCAACAAGTCCTGCCATATAGCCACAAGCAGCAGCCACTAAAAATCCCATAATAAAGGCAAATAATACAGCGCTAAAAACTAAAATCCAAGCTAAGCCTGACGATAAACCACTCTCGGCAATAAATGAATAGAAAGTTACTAGTAAAATAACGACCATACCACCCATGATTAAGAAAATAGTTTTTGGTGATAAGTCTCGTTCAGTTGGAGCTATATCGTTTACTGATACATCTGAACGCATAGTTTTAAACGAAATTTTCAACCCTTCTATCATTGGTTTAATTAACGTAATTAGTGTCCAAACTGCAGCAATAGCAATTGTACCTGCACCAATAAAACGTATATCTTTAGCCCAATATCCCATTGCAATTTTGGATAAAGGCTCAGTAGTATCATAATCACCTATTGTGCTTAAAATTGGGATACCAACCCCCCAAGCAATAATGGTACCAATTAAAATAGCGATACCAGACATAATTCCTATCAAATAACCAGAGCTCATCAAAGCTAATGAGAACCCCATAGGAAGTTGAAATATAGATTTGCCAACCGAAAACCAGCACGCAATGCTTTCAGATAACACACGAAAACCATTAGTAAATAGAGTAACAACAGAAGCAATAACACCACCAAATAAAATATCTTTTAGTCCATCGTTAGTTTCATTATTATTGGTTTTGGAACCTGCTTTTAAAATTTCAGCAGCTGCGACACCTTCAGGATAAGGTAAATCACTTTTAACAACCATTACATGACGTAAAGGAATTGAAAATAAAACTCCAAGCATTCCGCCTGCGGCACATATAGAAAAAGTTAGCCAAAATGGAAAATTTTGCCAGTAACCAATCATTAACAACCCAGGAAGCACAAAAATAATTGAAGATAATGTACCTGCTGCTGATGCTTGGGTTTGTACCATGTTATTTTCCAAAATAGTAGATCCGGAAAACATCTTCAATATCGCCATTGAAATTACTGCAGCAGGAATGGCAGATGAGAACGTTAATCCGACTTTTAAACCAAGATAAACATTCGATGCAGTAAAAATAACAGTAATAAGAGCGCCAAGAATGGTACCTCTTAACGTAAGCTCACGTAAATTATTCATATTATTTAATAACGTTAATTTAATAGAGGGATATTATATACTTAATTTGTGTTTGTCGGCTAGAAATTCCTTAATAAGGTATATTTTAGTAATTTTTATTATTATTTTAATCAAATAATTAAGAATATTATTCTAAATATATTGGGATTAATGTTTAAAATAATAACTATTTTAAAATGAAACCTTTACAATAGCATCAATGAATGATTAATTTAAGAGAAAGATTTTGAAAGCATTACAACGCTTAAAAGCGGTTATCAAACAACTCCGCGACCCAATTAATGGTTGCCAATGGGATCGAGTTCAAACTTTTGAGTCTTTAAAATCATATACATTAGAGGAAACGTACGAGATACTTGATGCAATTGATAAACAAGATATGGATGAGTTAAAAAAAGAACTTGGTGATTTGCTCTTTCATATTGTTTTTTATGCTGATTTAGCCCAAGAGCAAGGAAGTTTTGATTTTGATGAGGTTTGCTTATCAGTTTCAGATAAATTAGTTTATCGTCATCCTCATATTTTTGCTGAGAATAAGACCGAAAAAGCTAACTGGGAACAGCTTAAACAAAAAGAAAGAGACAAAAAAGCACAATACTCATTGCTTGATGATATTCCCCAAGCAATACCTGCTTTAATGCAAGCTGAAAAAATTCAAAAGCGATGCGCTTCAGTTGGCTTTGATTGGCATAATATGAGCTCTGTGCTTGATAAAGTACAAGAAGAAATTGACGAAGTAAAACAAGAGCTAGAGCAACTAGAACAAAATCCACAAAAAATTGAAGAAGAGCTTGGCGATTTATTATTTGCTATCGTCAACTTAGCGAGGCATTTAAAGATTAAATCGGAATTGTGTTTAAAGCAAGCCAATAAAAAATTTACTCGGCGATTTCAGCAAGTTGAATCAATGCTTAAACAAAAAAATATAACTTTAATTGATGCAACGCTTGAACAAATGGAAACTGCGTGGCAAAGTGTTAAGCAATTAGAACAGATTAAAGTAAATGCTGAGGAGAAAAAACATGGCTAAACAACAGAATGAATTGTATCAAGAAATCGAAGCATGGGCGCAAAATGCTATATTAAACAGCCCAACCTGGAGCATTAACCAGCTTGATTACTCAGAAAAAAGTATATCTGTTGTTGAAATGATTATTGGTGAGTTAGCTGAGAAAAACTTTAGTATCTCTGAAGAACAGCTTAATATGATAGCTCAAGAATATGGTTGCTACTTATTACTGACTGCCCAAAAATTATATGGCGGTGAATTTTATTGGAATGAAGAACTTGAACAACCGATGTTAATTAGCTGTGAACCTCAAGCAACTATTGTGTTATTAACATGGAATAAAGTAAAAGGGCGCCTTTTAGGGGATGAAGCAGATCATCTCGCATTCTTCTTAGAAGGCTTTGCAGAGGCGATCCAACATCCTGAAGAAGGTTCACAGATTGTTTATTTATAATAATATAAAATTAAGCACTATTTGTTGATAAGAAATCAATTACGATAAGTTTATAGCGTTTTGAGTTTTAATGCCTTTTATTGAAATAAAAGATTAAATTGGTCCAATATTGACAATCAAAGCTAGTCAAGTCGCTCCATGTTTACTCGAATTATGTTAGATGAAATTTATCATTTTTTATAGATAAAAATATTGTGAAAAAATAAACCTCATTCAATATTGAATGGAGTTTATTTTTAATTTAACCTAAATTTCTTATTATACTTCTAAGTAATCTAAAATGCCTTCAGCCGCTTTGCGACCTTCGCTAATGGCAGTGACAACTAGATCAGAGCCACGGACAGCATCGCCTCCGGCAAAAATTTTAGCATTCGTCGTTTGGTAGCCGTTGGTTTCTGGGGCGATGATTCGGCCTTGGGCATCAAAATCAACACCATGTTCTACTAACCAAGGCATGGCATGAGGTCTAAATCCAAATGCCATTACAACCGCATCAGCAGGTAAGACAAATTCTGAACCTGCAATCACCACTGGTGAACGCCGACCTTTTGCATCGGGTTCGCCGAGTTCTGTTCGAACCATTTTGACACCTGTGACTTGTCCTGTGCTGTTAATTTCAATGCTGAGTGGCTGTACGTTAAATTGGAACTGTACGCCTTCTTCTTTGGCATTTTTAACTTCTCGTTTTGAGCCTGGCATGTTGGCTTCGTCTCGGCGATAAGCACAAGTAACTTCAGTTGCACCTTGACGAATAGATGTTCGTACACAGTCCATTGCAGTATCACCACCACCTAATACCACAACACGTTTGTTTTTCATGTCAATGTATGGGGTATCTTGGGTTTGCGCATGTTTCATTATGTGTTTAGTGTTGGCAATTAAAAATGGTAAAGCATCATAAACACCGTTAGCATCTTCATTTTGAAGACCTGCTCGCATTGATTGATAAGTTCCAGTCCCCACAAAAACCGCATCAAATTCGTTGATTAAGTCGGCTAATTGTACCGTTTTACCGACCTCAGTATTTAGACGGAACTCAATGCCCATTTCAGTAAAAATATGTCTTCGATTGATTAATACTTCTTTATCAAGTTTAAACGCTGGGATGCCAAAGGTGAGTAGTCCACCAATTTCAGGGTGACGGTCAAACACCACTGGCGTTACGCCATTGCGGACTAAGACATCGGCACAAGCAAGGCCAGCAGGACCAGCACCAATAACTGCAACTTTCAATCCTGTTTTTTCGACGTTTGATAAATTAGGTTTCCAACCCATTCTAAATGCTTCATCAGTAATATAACGCTCTATATTACCTATGGTAACTGCGCCAAATTCAGCATTTAAAGTACAAGAGCCTTCGCAAAGGCGATCTTGTGGGCAAACTCGACCACAAACTTCAGGCAGGCTGTTGGTTTGATGTGAGAGTTCAACCGCTTCTAATATTTTGCCTTCATTAACCAATTTTAACCAATTGGGAATATAGTTATGAACAGGGCATTTCCATTCACAATATGGGTTGCCACAAGCAAGGCAACGATCAGCCTGTGCTTGTGATTGTGGAGCAGAAAATCCTTCATAAATTTCAACAAATTCAATTTTGCGAATATTTAACGATTTTTTAGGCGGATCAACACGTTGTAAATCGATAAATTGATAAACATTTTGACTCATTTTCGTGTTCTCCTTACTGTGCTTGAATACGTAATTCTGCTGATGAGCGACTGCGGTGCCCAAGTAGTGCTGTTACATCACTCGATTTTGGTTTGACTAATACAAATTGTTTTGAATAATCATCCCAATTAGCCAAAATCTCTTCCGCGCGTGATGAATGGGTAAGTTGAGCGTGCTCCATTATTAAACCACGTAAATGTTCTTCGTGAATTGAGTAATCAGCAACATTCAATAGTTCCACTAACTCTTTATTTATGCGTTTATGGAAATCACTATCTTCATCTAAAATATAAGCAAAACCACCTGTCATACCTGCACCAAAGTTAACTCCTGTTTTGCCTAATACGCAGACAATACCGCCTGTCATATATTCACAGCCATTGTCACCAATGCCTTCAACAACACTAATTGCACCAGAATTACGTACCGCAAATCGTTCTCCAGCACGTCCAGCGGCAAAGAGTTTTCCTCCAGTTGCACCATATAAGCAGGTATTACCGGCAATGGTTGCTTCATGGCTTAAAAATGCTGAGCCTTGCGGTGGTCGAATCACAATACGACCGCCAGCCATGCCTTTACCAACATAATCATTGGCATCGCCTGTGAGTGTTAAGTCCACACCTCCAGCGTTCCAAACACCAAAACTTTGACCCGCAGTGCCGTTAAAGTTAAGCGAAATAGGATCAGCAACAAGACCTTGGTCACCATATTTTTTGGCAATATAGCCAGATAAACTAGTACCTACAGAGCGATCGGTATTTTGTATATCAAAATAGAAGCTTTGGCTTTGGCGATTATCAACAAATTGTTGTGCTTGTGTGATGATCTCTTTATTTAGCACACCTTTATCAAATGGTTTATTGTCTTCAATACAATAAACTGGTTTGCCATCAATAGGTTTTGCTGTTTCAAGCAGTCCTGATAGTTCAAGTTTTTGTTGTTTTGCCGTGATGCCATCAAGTTCTAATAACAGATCGGTGCGTCCTATCAAATCGACGATACGACTGACACCTAGCTCGGCCATAATTTCTCGCGTGTTACGCGCAATAAAGCGGAAATAGTTTATCGCTTTTTCTGGCAGGCCATGATAATGTTCGCTACGCAGTTTTTCGTCTTGCGTTGCAACACCCGTTGCACAGTTATTAAGGTGGCAAATACGCAGATATTTACAACCTAAGGCAACCATTGGTCCTGTTCCAAATCCAAAACTCTCAGCACCTAAAATAGCTGCTTTGACAATATCAGTGCCCGTTTTTAAACCACCGTCTACTTGTAAACGTATTTTGTGACGTAACCCATTGGCGACTAATGATTGCTGAGTTTCAACTAACCCTAATTCCCAAGGAGAACCAGCATATTTGACTGAAGTTAATGGGCTGGCGCCTGTTCCACCATCATAGCCAGAAATGGTAATTAAGTCGGCATAGGCTTTAGCAACTCCCGTTGCGATTGTGCCAACGCCTGGCTCTGATACTAATTTAACCGAAATCATGGCATTATGGTTAATCTGTTTTAGGTCAAATATTAATTGTGCCAAATCCTCAATCGAGTAAATGTCGTGATGAGGTGGTGGTGAAATAAGTGTGACACCCGGTACAGAAAAACGCAATTTAGCAATATATGGGGTGACTTTGTCGCCAGGTAACTGACCACCTTCCCCCGGTTTTGCTCCTTGTGCTACTTTGATTTGAATAACATCGGCACTCATTAAGTAACTTGGTGTTACACCAAAACGACCTGATGCAACTTGTTTTATGCGTGATACTTTTATGGTGTTGTAGCGAGCTGGATCTTCACCGCCTTCGCCTGAATTTGAAAAACCACCGAGCGTGTTCATTGCTTCGGCAAGGGATTCATGTGCTTCAGGGCTTAGCGCACCAATTGACATGGCTGCCGAGTCAAAGCGTTTGAACAGTGATTCTTCTGGTTCGACTTGATCAAGTGGAATAGCTGCGTTTTCAGGTGGATTGAGCTTTAATAAATCACGCAAGGTGGCAATAGGGCGGTTGTTGACGATATCGGCATAGCGTTTGTAATCTTCATAATTGCCATTATTGACCGCTTTTTGTAGTGACTGTACTACATCAGGATTATAAGCATGATATTCACCACCATGAACATATTTAAGTAACCCACCTTGTTCTAATGGTTTTCTTTTCAGCCATGCATTTTTTGATAAGTTAAATTGGTCTTGTGCAAAATCATCAAAATTGGCTCCATTAATACGGTTAGTAACTCCTTGGAAACAAAGTTCAACGACCTCTTTATTTAAGCCAACTGCCTCAAATAGTTTTGAACAGCGGTAAGAGGCGACAGTTGAAATGCCCATTTTTGACATAATTTTATATAAGCCTTTGTTAATTCCATTACGATAATTAAGAATGGCTTCACGGTAAGATTTGTTTATTGTGCTATTATCGACCATTTGGCCTAAGATTTCGTAGGCTAAATAAGGGTAAATTGCGGTTGCACCAAAACCAAGAAGTACCGCAAATTGATGTGGATCACGGCAGCTTGCGGTTTCGACAATGATATTAGCATCGCAACGTAAGTTTTTTTCAACTAAGCGTTGCTGAACAGCTCCAACTGCCATAGGCGCAGGAATTGGTAAGCGATCAGGCGCTATATTTTTATCTGATAAAATCAATAATACCGTGCCATTGCGAACTTTTGCTTCAGCATCACCACATAATTGTTCAATGGCATCGCGCAGGCTACCATCGATTTCATAAGTGATATCTAAGGATTCTGATTTGTAATAACGTGATTCTAATGCTGTTAATTGTTTAAAATCTGAATAGACCAAAACAGGGGATTTGAACGCAACACGATGCGCCTGACCTTCTGCTTCGGCAAACACATTCATTTCACGACCAATACTGGTTGAAAGTGACATAACGTGTGATTCGCGTAGTGGGTCGATAGGGGGATTTGTTACCTGAGCAAATTTTTGACGAAAATAATCATAAATTGAGCGAGGCCTTGTTGATAGTACCGCAAATGGTGTGTCATCGCCCATTGAGCCAGTGGCTTCTTGACCGTTTTCACCTAGCACTCGAATACATTGGTCTAGCTCTTCAGCACTATAACCAAATTGTTTTTGATAAGTTGCTAGCAAGATATCGTCATAATATCGAGAGCCAATGTTATCATCAGGTAGGTTTTCAAAAGGGATCAGTCTTTTAACATTTTTTTCCATCCATTCTTTATATGGGTGACGTTTTTGTAAATCGTTGTCTGTTTCAGACGATTGTAAAATGCGACCTTCTTCAGTATCGATAACTAACAATTCACCTGGACCAACGCGTCCTTTAGTGACGACTTCGTCTGGTTGATAATCCCAAATACCGATTTCGGATGCACAGGTAATGAGTTTGTCTGTCGTTATTACATAACGTGCAGGACGTAATCCGTTACGGTCTAAGTTACATGCGGCATAACGACCGTCAGACATTACAATACCGGCAGGACCATCCCAAGGTTCCATATGCATTGAGTTGAAGTCGAAAAAAGCACGCAGATCTTCGTTCATGTCAGGATTATTTTGCCATGCAGGTGGAACCAATAAGCGCATAGCTCGTACAATATCCATTCCTCCTACAAGAAATAGCTCAAGCATGTTATCTAATGAACTTGAATCAGAACCTGTGACATTAACAAAAGGTGCCGCATCTTGTAAGTCCGGAATGAGTGGCGTTTTAAATTTATAGGAACGTGCTTGTGCCCATTGTCTATTACCTTCAATAGTGTTTATTTCACCATTATGAGCTAAATGCCGAAAAGGTTGCGCTAATGGCCAACGAGGAACAGTATTGGTTGAAAAACGTTGATGAAATAAACAAATTGCTGTTTCCATTCGGATGTCAGCCAAATCTAGATAGAATCGAGGTAAATCTTTAGGCATACATAAGCCTTTATAGATATTGACCTGATTTGAGAAGCTACAAACGTAAAATGTATCGTCTTGTACCCGTTTTTCAATTCGACGGCGTACCATATATAGGCGACGTTCTAAATCAATTTTTGTCCACCCAGCGGGCGCATTGACAAATACTTGTTCAATTTTTGGTAATGAGGATAGGGCAATTTCACCAAGTACGCTTTTATCAATTGGTACTTCACGCCAACCTAGAATTGATAAGGTTTCATTGGTTAATTCTTCTTCGACAATATCACGGCTAATTTGAGCTTCTTTTTCATTTTGGCTCAAAAACAACATACCAACAGCATAATTACTTGCTAAACGCCAGCCCGCATCTTGTGCCACTAATCTAAAAAATCGATCGGGTTTTTGTAATAAAAGTCCACAGCCATCGCCAGTTTTACCGTCTGATAAAATGGCACCACGGTGTTGCATTCTGGCAAGTCCGTGAATTGCAGTACGCACCACTTTATGACTTGGTTGTCCTTCAATGTGAGCAATTAAACCAAATCCACAGTTATCTTTTTCATGATGCTGGTTATATAACATATCATTGCCTCTAATTCATCGCTTTTATAAGAAGGTATAGGCTTTAATCCCATATTAAATGTGACGTTAATTAAAAAAACTTTTTTGGTCAAATAAATATTACTTATAAGTCAATTTTCTAATAATTTATATTGGGGTTATTAATGAATCTAATAGTAGTATATATCTTTATGATTTTTTATAAGTTAAAACTACGCATTCAACAATTAGCATAAATATATTAAGTATGAATTCTTTTTCTTATTGAAAAGTTTCAGGAAAGCATTTATTTCAGTATACCAATTCTGTTCCGTCCAATGGCTATGAGTGATAATTGTATACTGTTATAATTTGTTATCTTTTAATTTTTGAAGTATTAATAATGCAAACTAAAATTACGATTGTAGGTGCTGGTGCTGCTGGGCTTTTTTGTGCAGGCTTACTGGGACAAAAAGGTTATGAAGTTACAGTAATTGATAATGGTAAAAAATTAGGTCGTAAAATCTTAATGTCTGGTGGTGGTAATTGCAATTTTACTAATCTTACTGTCGAGCCAAGTAATTATATTTCTGAAAATCCACACTTTTGTAAATCCGCATTGAAACGATATACACAATGGGATTTTATCCAATTAGTAAATCACTATGGTATTGCTTACCATGAAAAAGATCATGGCCAATTATTTTGTGATAATTCAGCGCAAGATATTGTTGATATGCTATTAAACGAGAGCAAGAAAGGGCATGTTAATTTTATGATGCAGACTCAGGTTGAAGATATTAGCAGTGATGGAATAGGATTTAAATTACATACTTCTCAAGGTATTATTGATACTGGTAAACTTATTATCGCAACGGGAGGTCTATCTATGCCAGCTCTTGGTATGACTTCAATTGGTTATAAAATTGCTGAAAAATTTGATATTCCTATAGTGCCAGTAAAAGCGGGACTAGTACCACTTACGTTGCATAAACCTTTACTTGATGTGTTATCAACCTTGTCAGGTATTGCCGTTGCTGTTGAAGTTTCTAATGAAAGAATTAGTTTTAAAGAAAATTTATTGTTTACTCATCGAGGGATTTCTGGGCCTGCTATTTTGCAGATATCGAGCTATTGGCAGGCTGGTGAGCCAATTACTATTAATTTATTACCTGATTTTACATTCGAATCATCGTTTAAACCATTATTAGAGCAAAATCGTAATCAAACGATAAAAAACTGCTTAGCACAGATTTTACCTAAAAGGCTTATTGAAGTGTTAATACAGATCAATTTGATAAATGATATAACAGTTAAGCAACTTAATCTTAAACAACAGCAAGACTTGTATAATGTGTTAACACATTGGCGTATTATTCCAAATGGGACAGAAGGTTATCGTACTGCTGAGGTGACTCTTGGTGGTGTAAGTACTGATGCGTTGTCATCCAAAACTATGGCAGTTAAAACACACCCCAACCTTTATTTTATTGGTGAAGTTGTCGATGTCTCAGGCTGGCTAGGAGGTTACAACTTTCAATGGGCTTGGAGCAGTGCTTTTGCTTGTGCTGAGGATTTTTAATTAATAAATTTGCTATTGATAAGTTGTGATTTAATTTTATTATATTGATTATTTCTTTATTGAAATTGTAAAGAGGATAAATGGTGAGTAAGTAGTCGATAATTTGATAATTATCGAGATGATATTATCTTTTGACAATCATCACTACAAAATACTATCTTCTTTTTTTAAATTAGGTTAAACTTTAGCTACTATTATTTCCTATGGTCTTATCTTTAAGATAGCAATTAAGGTCACGCTTTTCTGTTGTAATAGTATATTTACCTTATCGATAATGGCTTTGCCAATGTGTTAAACCAAAAAAATTTAAATATTTCCAAAGATTGTAATTATTCAAGATTGACTATCATAATATTAGTACATTATGAAATTTGGATTGTTTGCTAAAACGTGTTCTTTTATTAAATGCCTTTCTATCATCTTTAATAAAATTAATGAATGTTTGTCATAGTAGTCTGTTTTATTTAATGACAAATATTTTTATCAGAAATGTTTTACCTATTTATTTAATTATTATATTTTTCAAATTGATCTATCAATTGCATTGGATGCAATAAGCTATTTTTGCTTGTTTTCTTATGTAGTTTTTATGTATTAATTAACTGGAGGTCATATGTCCGACAAAATTATTTCTAATTACAATAAATTACGTAAAGATCTTATAATGAAAGATCGACGTTTTAGTGCTCAAAACGGTAAATTATGTTTTGAGGGCGTTAATTTAGAAGAATTAGCAAAAAAATATCCAACCCCTTTTTATGTTTTTTCTGAAAAGGAAATTGACCGTAATGTACAAGAAATTAAACAGGCATTTAAGGCTCATTCAAATACTAAAATTTTCTATGCATCAAAAACTTGTTCAGTAATGGGCGTTCTTAAAGCAATTAAAGATGCAGGAATTTATGCCGAAGCGAACTCAATGTTTGAAGTGCGCAAATGCTTGGAAATTGGTTTTAGTGGCAGCCAAATTGTGTTCAATGGGGTAGTGAAAAAACCGGTGGACTTAGAGTATGCTATCGAAAATGATCTGTATATTATCAATGTGGATAGTTTATATGAACTTGATATTATTGATGAAATTTCAAGGCGCTTGAAAAAAGTGGCAAATGTTTGTGTGCGTGTTGAGCCAAATGTTCCATCAGCAACCCACGCAGAATTGGTAACAGCGTATCATGCTAAATCTGGCATTGATCTAGAGCAAGCGGAAGAGACTTGTCGTCGTATTATTGAAATGCCTTATGTGCATTTACGTGGTTTACATATGCATGTTGGTGATCAGGTTCCAGAATCAGAACCTTTTGCTAAAGCAACTAAAGTATTAGTTGATGAATCACGCCGTTTAGAAGAAGTGCTTGACATTAAATTTGATTTAATCAACGTAGGTGGTGGTATTCCTGTTCCATATAAGTATGACGAAGAGAATGGCGATCCATTGCAAGATAACATGTATGCGGGAATTACTGCACAAGAATTTGCTGATGCCGTTATTAATGAAGTACACAAATGGCGTACTGATGTTGAAATTTGTATTGAACCAGGTCGTAAAGTAACTGGATCAGCTGGCGTGCTTGTAACCGAAATAGCCTGTGAAAAACGTAAAACTAACTATGATTTAGACGGCAATATTGAAGAGCATGTTGAATGGAAATTTGTGGATGCTGGCTATAGTGTGCTTTCTGATAGTCAACATTTCGATTGGTTTTTCTATGTTTATAATGCTTCAAAAATCAATGAAGCACATGATGAATATGTTAAATTAGCTGGTCCTTTATGTGATGGCGGTGATTATTACCATGTTGGTGTAAAAGGCGAAGAGTTCTTAATGCCAAAAGATACACAGATTGGTGATATTGTGGTTTTCTTGGATGCTGGTGCTTATACCATTGAAAGCCAAACAGTTTATAACAATCGCCCTCGTACCGCTGTTGTGATGATAGATAAAAAAGACAAGGATAGGTTGATTAGACGAGAAGACACTTACGAAGATATGGTTGGATACGACGTATATTAATCATGAACTATCTGGAGATTTTTTAGGCTCCAGATATTATAATGTGAGGTTACTATGAGTGATTCTAAAGATTCAAGCTTGCTTGGTATTAAAGACATTGTGTTTATGAATGTCATTGCGATACTCAGCTTGCGTCAAATCCCGAATGTTGCTCCTTATGGGGCATCTGCAATGATACTTTGGCTCATCGCTGCATTTTGTCTATTTTTTCCATTAGCAATGGTTTGTGGTGAGCTTTCAACAGGCTGGCCAAAAGATGGTGGAATCTTTGTTTGGGTAAAAGAAGCTTTTGGTAAACGTATTGGCTGGATAGTAGTTGTTTGTTTCTTGTTTTCTTGTGTGCTCTTCTTCCCGTTAATGTTGCAATTTGGTTTTACTGCAATTGGATATATGTTTAGTGCCGAATTAGCCCAAAATGAGGTGTTTATTGGGGTAGGATCTATGGTGGTATTTTGGATTCTAACGCTGATGAATATTCGTGGCATGCAATGGACTAAAATTATCAATAGTGTGAGTGCATGGCTCGGTGTATTTATCCCAGCAGCTATTATCATATTACTTGCTATTGTTTGGTTATTTACAGATCATCCAATGGCAACTAATTACAGTCATTTCAGTGATTGGATGCCAGATTTAAGCAGTTGGGATACTATTGTTTTCCTATCTAGCATGATGTTCGCATTTGCTGGCCTTGAGGTGGCTCCAATGATTGCAGGGCGTACACGAGATCCACAACGAGACTTTCCAAAAGCAATGCTGGTTTCAGCAGTGGTAATTGTTGGTATTTATATGGTCGGAACATGGGCTATTAATACTTTATTACCCGCAGCCGATACTGATATCGTAGCGGGTGTTATGCAAGCAATGGAAGCGGCTGCAAAAGAGTTACATATGCCTTGGTTGCTTCCTGTTATGGCAATCTGTTTATTTTTTGGCGCATTAGGACAAATTAACTCATGGCTAGTTGGTCCTATCTATATGTTACAAGAAGCATCAAAAGAAGATAATTTGCTGGGTGAGCGCATTGGCCATTTACACCCAGTATATCAAACCCCTGCTTTTGCATTAACTGTTCAAGCTATTATCGTAACGGTACTTTGTTTTTCAACATTCGTTTCACCAAGTATAGCTGCTGCGTATTGGATGTTAACAGCGTTAACTACAATTTGTTACTTCATCCCTTACTTAGTGATGTTTATTGCATATTATCGTTTACGCATTGCTCAACCCGATGTACCGCGTAGCTTTAAAATTCCTGGGAAAGTCCTTCCGATTATTTTACCGGCTTTAGGGTTTCTATCTACATTGTTCGCAGTGATATTAGTATTTATTCCCCCAGCCCAAATTGATATGGGTGGATATGTTGAGTATATCGCTAAAATTGTTGGTGGTGCAGTGCTTGCTATTGTATTGGCTGAATGGATCTATCATCGAGCTCAAAGACGTAATCATTTGCAACAACAGTAAAATATAGAGGAGTAAATATGTACAAACCTATATTGGAAATCGATTTATGTAAATTAAAAGAAAATGCTCGTGTTGAAAAAACTATTTTAGCCAAACACGGTATTGATGTAATGGCTGTTAATAAAGTTTTTGATGGCTGTATTGAAACAGCAAAAGCTGTTCTTGATGGTGGTATTGATGTGATTGCCGAATCAAGAACTTACAATTTAAAAAAATTGAAAGATGCTTTAAATTGTAAAACATGCTTATTACGTAGTCCTTGTTTAAGTGAAATTAGTGATGTGGTTAAATACGCGGATATTAGCCTAAATAGCGAAAAGCAAGTTATTCAATCACTTTCTGATGAAGCTGTTAAGCAACAAAAAGTTCATCAAGTTTTGTTGATGGTAGATATGGGAGATTTACGAGAAGGTATTTGGTTTGAAAATATTGATGAAATTATTGATATGGTAAAATTAATCCTTGCTTTACCAGGAATTGAACTTTATGGACTTGGAACCAATTTTAATTGCTATGGTACGGTATTACCGACGGTTAAAAATGGGGTGGATTTTTTACATATAGCACGTAAAGTAGAGCAAACTTGTAGTATTAAAGTACGATATCTATCGGCAGGAAATTGTACCAGCTATCATTTGTTAGATAAAAATATTTGGCCAGAAGGGTTAAATCACATAAGAATTGGTGGGTTACATGAGTTTGGTATTGAATATGTTGAAATGAAATATCTTGATGAATTTCATCATTCCAATAAGCCTGTTGGTAAAGCATGCAGTAATATCTATAAATTATATGCACAAATCATTGAACTTAATAGTAAACCAACCGTTCCTGTTGGAGAATTAGGTGTTGATGCTTTCTTGAATAGTAAGACATTTATTGATCATGGAACTCGTAAACGGGCACTACTTGCTTTTGGCCGTCAAGATGTACCTGCTGAAAACTGTACTCCTATTAATGATAGTATTACTATTTTAGGGCAAACGAGTGATCATACTATTGTTGATATTGAGGATGTTCCTAATACATTACGAGTTGGTGATGTGATTGGTTTTGAACTTGATTATACTGCTTTACTTATGGCGTGCCAAGCGAGTGGCGTAGACAAACGGTTTATTTATTAATTCATTCATGTATTCATGTTGCTGCTGGTTTCCAGCAGCTTTTATTCCTGACTAGGTGGTTTACATGGTAACATCAGAATATCAAGGAAGTTCCTATCCTAGTACTAGTAGTTTAAAGAAGAATTTAAAGAATCGCCATCTTTTAATGATCTCTTTAGGTGGTTCAATTGGTACAGGACTATTTATTGGTATTGCAGCACCTCTTAGCGATGTTGGACCGCTAGGCACTATTATTGCTTATTTGTTAGCTGGTAGTATTATGCTTTCAACCATGCTATGTTTAAGTGAATTATCGTGTGCCTTTCCTCATGCTGGTTCTTTTCAACATTATGCATTAATGTTTATACCGAATCCAATTTGGAGCTATACCATTGGTTGGTTATATTGGTTAAGCTGGGTGCTGTCTATGGCTGCAGATTTAACGGCTGCTGCGATGATTGCTTATCATTTTTTTAATTCAATTCCTATCTATCTTTTTAGCTTATTAATTCTTGTTATTTTAACCTTAGTACACTTAACCTCAGTACGAGCTTTTGGTGAAAGTGAATACTGGTTTTCAACCATTAAAGTCTTTGCAATTATTGCGTTTATAGGAACAGGTATTTATCTGCTTTATCATCAATATGTTGATACACAGGTTTTACCTACGTTAAAAACAGAAAATGGTTGGTTTCCCAATGGTTTTTCAGCCATATTGGTTTGTATGACTATTGTGACTTATTCTTTTCAAGGTGTTGAATTAATTGGTAGTGCAGCAGGTGAAGCTGAGTCACCACAGGCAGTTTTACCGAAAATTATTACAGGTGTTGCTTTTAGAATTATATTGTTTTATGTCTTATCGATTGCAGTATTAGCGTTTGTTTATCCCTATGGAACAATACATGGTGAGATTAGCCCCTTTGTCTGGGTATTTAACCGCGCAGGTATTAAATTTGCTTCATATGCAATGTTGTTTGTGATTTTTTGTGCAGCAATATCTGCGGCTAATTCTGCAATCTATGCAAGCTCAAGGATGTTATGGTCTATGGCTCAGGATAATTTAGCTCCTAAGTATTTTTCAAAAGTAAATAGGCGAGGAGTACCAACAAAAGGAATTTTATTTATTTCAAGTATTGCATCAGTATCGTTATTATCGAAGTATATTGCTGCTGAAAAACTTTATCTTTATTTAGTTGCAGCCACAGGGCAAGTAGGTTGTTTTGCTTGGATCATTATTGCTTGGTGCCAGTATCAATTCCGAAAAGGTGTGATTAATGGTAAATATTCCAAAGAGATGATTAAATTTAAATCTCCGTTATTTCCTTGGTTAGCTGCAATTTCAATTATTGTTAATGTTGTGATTATTGTTGGAGTATGGTTTGGCGAATCGGGTCACTTTATTTTATTATCTGAAGTTATCTTAGTCATAATCATTTTACTGACTTACTTTTTCTATAAAAAACGTAAACTTCACAATAACTACTAAATTAGATTAGTGATGAACATACTTAGTCAATTAAGTATGTGATTACCTAATGGTAATTACATACTATTCTGAATTAAATCAGATCTAAGACATTTAAAACATGTATTTTATCTATTTTATATAGCAGTTTGAAGAAATTATAAAAGTCATGCTAGGTTATTTTATAAAAGCAGATATTCCGGTAAAGACAACTTGTGCGGCTATAGCTGATATTAATAGCCCGGTCAGTTTCGATAAAATTGCAATACCTGTATTTTTTAATACTTTTGCAATGCTTTTTGCGCATAACAGCATTGCATAAATTCCTGAAGAAGCAATGAATAAAGAGACGGCACCAACCATATTGGCAGCAAAGCCTACTGAACTTGTTCCCATAACAATGATAGTACCAATAGAAGCGGGTCCCATACAAAGTGGAATTGCAAGAGGTACCACACTGATATCTTCATCACTACTAATTTTGTTTTTTTCAGGAGAATCATTCATTAGTGAAACCGCTGTGATAAAAAGTAATGCACCAGAGCCTATGCGGAATGCATCTAGAGTAAAGCCAAAAACACTAAACATAGTATTGCCAAAGAAAAACAGTACAATACCAATGATAAATACAGCATATGAGGTTTTTAGCGCTGTTTTGCGCCTTAATAATTCATCATATTGCTTAGTACCGCTCAAAAATGCACTTAAAACTGCTGGAGGAGTCATTAATGCAAATAATTTAACTGTTGTGGCAAGAATATCAATAAGATAGTTACCCATAGCATTCCCTTTTGAATAAAACTACTTTTAATTTTCTAACTAATTAAAATTAACATAAATAATTTCTTTTAGACATAAAAACGGTCACCATCGAGGTGACCACCTTTATCTGGTTTTAAATATCAACCAATAAAAAATTAGTTAAGGCGCTCTTTAATGCGAGCCGCTTTACCACGAAGTTCACGTAAGTAGTAAAGTTTAGCTTGACGTACTTGACCGCGACGTTTCACAGTAATTGAATCAACAATTGGTGAGTGAGTTTGGAATACTCGTTCAACACCTTCACCATTCGAAATCTTACGCACTGTAAATGCAGAGTGCAAACCACGATTACGAATGCCAATAACAACACCTTCATAAGCTTGAAGACGTTTTTTATTACCTTCAACAACCCATACTTTTACTTCAACCGTGTCACCTGGGCGAAAAGACGGGATGTCTTTTTTCATTTGTTCTTGTTCTAATTGCTGAATAATTGCATTTTTCATAATATTATCTCTTACTAGTTATACTGAAATATTAATTGCTTAGTTTGTCACCGTATTCTTGTTGGAATTCAGTGAGTAAACATTGCTCTTCATCAGTCAGAGCTAGATTTGCAAGAAGATCTTCTCTTCTTAACCAAGTTCGTCCTAGTGATTGTTTTAATCGCCAACGACGAATCGCTTCATGGTTACCAGACATTAATACGTCAGGTACCGCCATTCCATCTAACACCTCAGGCCGAGTATAGTGTGGACAGTCAAGTAAACCGTTAGCAAAAGAGTCTTCTTTTGCCGATGATTGGTGATTTAGCACGCCAGGAATAAACCTTGCTAATGCATCAATCATGGTCATCGCTGGTATTTCACCACCACTTAACACGTAATCCCCAATTGACCATTCTTCGTCAATTTCGGTTTGAATAACGCGTTCATCTATACCTTCGTATCGTCCACAAATCAAAATTAAATTTTGATTTTGTGACAATTCGCAAACACCTTGTTGGTCTAATTTGCGCCCTTGTGGGGAAAGATAGATTACTTTTGTATTGTTACCTGCAACTGTTTTTGCCGCATGAATTGCATCTTTAAGTGGTTGAACCATCATTAACATGCCGGGACCACCACCATAAGGCCTATCATCGACAGTCTTATGCTTATCATGCGCAAAATCGCGAGGGTTCCAATATTCTACTGTTAACAGTCCATTTTTAACGGCTCGACCAGTTACGCCATAACAGGTAATGGCTTGAAACATTTCGGGAAAAAGGCTGATTACGCCAATCCACATAGTTTTACCTTACCAATTAAAAAGCAGGATCCCAATCGACCACAATCATTTTTGTTGTTAAATCAACTTGTTTTATAAATTGATTATCAACAAAAGGGATTAAACGTTCTGTTGCGCCAAATGCATCTTTTAGATTTGCTTTAACCACTAATACATCGTTAGATCCGGTTTCCATCAAATCAGTTACCTGTCCTAAATCATAGTTATTAACTGTTTTAACTCGGCAACCAATGAGATCCTTCCAATAAAAATCACCATTGCTAAGTGCAGGTAATTTTTCTGCATCAACAAACACTTCAATATTGGTTAATGCAATGGCTTGATCACGATCATCAATGCCTTTAAGTTTCACAATCATATCATGATTATGCGGTTTAAAGCTCTCTACAATTACCTCTTGCCATTGTCCAGCACGCTGAATATACCAAGGTGTGTAATCAAAAATGCTATCTGGGAATTCTGTAAACGAAAAAATTCTGAGCCATCCGCGAATGCCGTAGCTTGAACCAAGTTTACCAACAACAATAAGATTCTCAGTATTCATCATTACAGTGATTATCAATTACTAAATTAAGCAGCTTTTTGCGCTTGTTTAATTAGTGCATTAACACGATCAGAAACAGTTGCACCTAAACCAACCCAATGATTTACGCGATCAAGATCTAAACGTAATTCCTCTGCTTTACCTTGTGCAATTGGATTAAAAAAACCAACGCGCTCAATAAAACGACCATCACGTGGGCTACGGCTATCGGTAACAACTACTTGATAAAAAGGGCGCTTTTTAGAGCCACCACGAGCTAAACGAATAGTTACCATAACATCCTCTTAAGTTAAAAAATAATCTTCTTTTTGTCCAACACGGACAAAATCAAAGCCATAGGATTATACTCTTTTTGGCAAAAAGCGCAATGGTTGTTTGTTGATGATGGAGGCTATATTGGTGGACTTAAACTAACTTAAAAAAGGATGGATAAAAATGATACCAACTATAATTCATTTAATTTAAGTGAAAATCGATAAATATAACAAAATAGTGATTTTCATTTTTTGTTCTTTTTGTGAAAAAAAGCTCTCTTTAAAACATCAAAAAAGCCAAGTGACCGGACCATTTTTTGCCCGTCAACATAAACTCGAATGGCTTTTAATACCTTCTTGGGCTCTTTAGATGCAAAGGTATATGTACCATTTTTTTTTGTTTGTATTGAATAACGAGGAATCCATCTACCACCTAATAATACAGAAGCAATCACATAGTCAACTTCATTCCATGGTATTTGGATATATTTGCGTGGATCTTGTTGATGATAAAACTCAAAGGCTTTGTTACCAATTATTATATTGCCGTATTCAGATAAGCCTGTAAATGCGGTTGCTTTCACTGTCAAATCAATTTTAGTATTTAATGATTGAACCATCTACCCTATATCCATGCAAAGTTCAAATGATTAATGACACCTTTTCATCACATTATGTGATGAAAAGGTTAATGTAATATTAAATAGAAAGTTGGAGCTATTTTTAAATATCATACTTTCCAAATATATGTAGGCATAGCTATATGTTTATAAAAGGCCGATTACATGACCAACAATACCTACTATAAATAATCCCAAAATAATTAGGATTGGTGATACTTTTTTACGAAGTAACCACATACAAAAGAAGGTTAATAGTAAAGGAACAAGTCCAGGTATTAACTGATCCAAGTTATTTTGTAAGGTGGTTACCTTTTGTTGAGTCAGTGATAATCCGCTTTGCATTTGAATTAATGCTTGTTGAATGCCTTCAGCACCTGCTGGTAATGTATTCCAATCAATAAAAGCACCATTGTCTAGCTTGACAGTAGATACGACTGGTTGGAATTTAATTGATACCCATCTTTGTACTAAGGCCGCCAGTACAAACATCCCTAAAATAGAAGCTCCTTTGGTGATTTTTTGTAGTAATCCGCCAGATAAATTATCGGTTATTTTAGAGCCTGTGCGGTAACCAAATTCTTGGGTATACCACATGAAGCCCCAACGAATAATATTCCATACTAAGAAGAATAAAATTGGTCCCATAATATTACCACTTAGCGCAAGTGAAGCGCCAAGAGCACCGAGCATTGGACGTACGGTAAACCAGAATACTGGATCACCTACACCCGCTAGTGGTCCCATCATCCCAACTTTTACCCCTTGAATTGCTACATCATCAACAGCAGCACCGTTAGCTCGTTCTTCTTCAAGTGCAAGAGTTACCCCAAGTACTGGAGAAGCTAAATAAGGGTGAGTATTAAAAAATTCTAGGTGACGCTTAAGAGCAGCGGAGCGAGCCTCTTTAGTGGTATATAATTTTTTGATAGCTGGGATCATTGAATAGACCCATCCACCATTTTGCATACGTTCATAGTTCCAAGACCCTTGGAGGAAAGTTGAGCGCCAAGCAACCGCTAAACGATCTTTTTTGTTTAATTGGATTCTATCAGTCATTTTCTTCTCCAAGTTCCTAGTAATCATTTAAAATATCATCAAGTGGATCACCTTTGCTACCACCATTGGATGAATTGCCACGTTCTGAAAGATTGAGGTAAATTAGTGCTAATGCTATACCTAAAGCACCAAGTGCAATCAGTGTTAATTGCGATATCGCTGCAACGACAAAACCGATAATGAAAAATGGCCATACTTCCCGGTTTGCCATCATATTGATTACCATCGCATAACCAACAGCAACGACCATTCCACCACCAATAGCCATTCCCGTTGTTAGCCATTCTGGCATTGCTTCTAGTGCACCTCTAACAATTTCAGCAGGAATAAAGAGTAACGCAGCAGCTGGGATTGCGATACGTAAACCTTGTAAACAGATACCTAAAATTTGTAACCATTCAATTTTTTGAATATTACCTTCTTCTGCTGCCGCATCCATCATGTGTACTAATGGAACTGCAATAGTTCGCACAATCATGGTTAAAAATAGCCCTGCAACTGCAAGTGGAATAGCAACAGCTATAGCGGTAGATACGCCAGCTATACCTTGGCCACCTAATACTAAAATAATTGATGAAGCAACCGATGCTAAAGCTGCATCAGGCGCTACTGCCGCCCCAATATTGGCCCAACCGAGTGCAATCATTTGCAACGAACCGCCCAATACAACCCCTGCTTCTAAATTACCTGTTACAAGTCCAATTAAAGAACAAGCCACTAAAGGTTGGTGGAACTGAAACTGATCTAAAATACCTTCCATACCAGCTAGAAAGGCAATAACTATCACTAAAATGATAGCAATAATTGACAATGTCATAATATAACCCCTTAAATAAACTAATTCTTTTGTTGCGCCAATTCTTCTTTCGCTTTTTTCAATAATTCGTCCATATTACTGCTAGAGTCATTAGGTACTTTGCGAACATCAAATTTCACATTTTTTGTTTTTAATTTTTCAAATGTATCAACATCATCAGAATTCATTGACAGCACTTTATTAACCATAACCTTTCCTACGGAATGGGCCATTGAACCAATATTAAGTTCATTGATATCGACACCGCCCTCTATGGTTCGTAGTACATCTTGTGGATTTTCAAATAGAAGTAGCGCTTTGGTATTACCAAAACGAGGATCGCGTGAAACTTCAATAATTTTTTTAACTGGAACTACATTTGCTTTTACACCAGGAGGCGCTGCTTCTTGGATGAGTTTTTTTCTTAATTCATCTTTTGCAACCGAATCAGAAACAACAATAATCCGGTTCGGATTGGTTGATTTTGTCCATGCTGTCGCCACTTGCCCATGTAATAGGCGTGAGTCAACACGAGCTAACACGATTTTCATCTTACCATCTCCGAGTACTGTTCCTTCGGGGATAGTATTTGCGTTTTTAGTAGAAGCAGAAGATTGTGTTGGTATTTCGACTGTTGCTCGAACTCCTTCTTTGCTTGGTTCAATAATTGCAGCAGCAATTTCTTTTGCACTTTCCATTGAAAAGCGCGAGGAATAGGCTTCAATTAACATAGGTAGATTTAAACCGGCTACAATAGCCCAGTTGCTATGCTCTCCACATAAATTGTTAGCCTGATTAAATGGTGTGCCTCCCCATAAATCAACTAAAAAAAGTATTTCATCTTGATTATCAAATGTAGCTATTGCTTCAAGCATTCGCTCTTTTAAACTTTCCGGATTATCACTTGGATACAAGGTAACAGCTTTAACGTTTTCTTGCTCTCCAAATATCATCGTTCCTGATTGTAGAATACCTTCAGCAAACTCACCATGAGTTGCTAGGATGATTCCTACCATACAACTACCTCCTAATTTTATATTAATTAAATAATATAAATAGTATAAAAATAAAAGCATTTATTTTATAACATAAAATAATTTGAAAAATTATGTATCTATCACATTTTGATAACAACATAAATTTTCTATTTTTTATTAAAACAAAGTTAGTTTATGTTACAGCGTTTGACGAATAAAACCATTTTCTTTTTTAAGTTTCAGTCTTGCTTGCTCTGCATTTAAACCTGAAAGAATCATTAAAATAGCGGTTTTACAATGTTTGTTACTCTCTGCTAATGCTGCAATGGCTTTTTCACGGCTGCAATCGGTAGCCTGCATAACTATAGATATTTGCCGTTCAACAAGCTTGGCGTTGGTAGCTTCTACGTCAACCATCAAATTACTATAGACTTTGCCGATTTTTATCATGCTAGCAGTGGTTAACATGTTGAGGACTAATTTTTGTGCTGTGCCAGCTTTCATCCTTGATGAACCGGTAATCACTTCTGCACCAACAATCGGTGTAATGGTGATATTGGCTAAAGTAATCATGGGTGCTGATGGGTTACAGCATAAGCTGATAACTGTTGCTCCAATTGATTTAGCATATTGCATAGCACCTATTACATAAGGTGTGCGCCCACTAGCAGCAATGCCCACTAAAACGTCATTTGAGCTAAAATTAATGTTTTTTAAGTCAGTAATTGCCAATTCTGGGTTATCTTCTGCGTTTTCAACCGCCTTAAAAACGGCTGTTTTGCCCCCAGCAATTAAACCAATAACTTGTTCTGGTGATGTACCATAAGTTGGTGGACATTCACTTGCATCTAAAATACCTAGTCGTCCTGATGTGCCAGCACCGATATAGATTAGTCTACCTTGATTTGAAAATGCTAAACTAATTGCATCAACAGCTTTTGCGATATTGGGTAACTCTTTTTCAATAGCCAATGCGACTTTTTTATCTTCATTATTGATGATTTGTAGCATTTCTAATGTTGAACAGTTATCTATTTTTTCGCTATTAGGATTACGCCTTTCTGTTAGCATTGCTGATAAATTAATGTGATTCATTATTTTTTAATCCTAACCATAACAAAAATATAACTAAAGCAAATAAACCCCCAAAACCAACACCGATAGCAGTAACCGATAAATTTAAAGCAACGGCTAACGTATAAAGCCCTAACATTATCATCATCGCTGAGTATTCACTTAGATTTTGTACCGAAATAACACTGCCGGCACCGACCAAATCTTTCCCCATTTTTTGAATAAAAGCATTTAATGGTACCAAAAAGAAGCCACCTAATGCTCCGATAACAATGAGTAAAATATAAGACGAAATTATGTTCCCTTGCAAAGTGAAGGCAATTACCGCTATGCCCATCATTATACCAGCAGGAACGCAGCGTAAGGTTTTGTTAATAGCAATAAATGTACTAGCTAGACCTGCGCCAATAACAATGCCGATAGCAACTATTGCATTAAGGTTTGTTGGTGTTGCGTTGTCATGAATATTTAAGATAGCTGGAACCCAGCTAATTAAAAGAAAACGTAAAGTAATACCTGCTCCCCAAAACAAACTAGTACCTAATAATGTAAATAAGATTTGCTTATTGGTGAAGGTAATTTTGATTGTGTTAGCAAAATCCTTGATCATGCCTATAAATTGCCATGAAATATCCTGTCGTGCAGCAGGTAATTTAGGAATAAAAAAGTTAGCAATAACTGCCAGCCCATACACTAACACGCACGCAAGTAAGGAAGCGCTCACATTAAGATCGGCAATATGACCACCAGCCAGCGAACCAAGTAAAATGGCTGCAATGGTTGATGCTTCTATTAACCCATTTGCTTTAACTAAATTATCACCTGTCGTAAGTTCACCTAAAATTCCATATTTAGCAGGAGAGTAGGCCGCAGCGCCTATACCGACTAGGAAATAGCCAGCAAAAGGGCTTATATTTAAACAAATACAGCCTGCACCTAATAATTTGATGCTATTTGAAATCATCATTGCCTTACCTTTTGATATGCTGTCAGCAAATTGACCAACAAAAGGCGAAAGGATAATAAATGGCAGTACAAAACTAATCTGTAATACCGATTGACTCCATGTTGGATAATGTAAATTTTTGATGAAAGCTAAGATCGCAAAAAAGATTGCATTATCAGCAAATGCTGAAAAAAACTGCGCCAGCATGGTTGCAACCATGCCTTTGCTTAATAGTGAATGTGGTTTCATATAACATCTCTTCGTTTATTTATTCGTCAGCCATTTTTCGTAAAGTAATAAAATCAATTTTACCTGTACCTAGTAGTGGTAACTCTTTTGCTATACGAATATCGCGAGGAACGGCTAATGCCGGAATGCCCAATTCTTGAGATGCCAGATTAAGTTGCTCTCGATTTAATTTTGTTGAGGTAGTAAATAAGACAATTGCTTCACCTTTAGCAGCATCGGCTTTAACTGTTGCACCGTGCATTGCATCAGAGTCAACTTTTTTTGCTAAGGATTCAACACTTTCTAATGAAACCATTTCACCGGCAATTTTGGCAAATCGCTTCAAGCGTCCTTTAATTGTTACAAAACCTTCACTATCAATAGCAACGATATCGCCGGTATCATACCAACCTTTTTCGGCTTGTCCACTTTCATCAATTGCAACTGGCTCTTCAAGTTTTCCGGGATTTTCCACCCTTAAATAACCCTTCATCACATTAGGCCCTTTGACTTGTAATTGGCCTCCATTGCTAATGCCTGGAATGTGAATTAATCTTGATGCCATGCCCGGCAGTAATCGTCCTACAGTACCAGTTTTAAATGCCATAGGAACATTAAGCGCTACAACAGGCGCACATTCGGTAACGCCATAGCCTTCTAAAATACGAATACCATATTTATCTTTCCATTGTTCTCGTACTGCATCTGATAATTTTTCAGCGCCTGCAACAACATAGCGTAAACGCATAAAATCATATGGGTGCGCATAACGGGCATAGTTTGCCAAGAAAGTTGGCGTACCAAATAAAACTGTACAGTTTTGGTCATAAATAATTTCAGGAACCATACGGTAATGTAATGGATTTGGATATAAAAATGTACGGCTACCTGAAAATAGCGGCAGGAATAATCCTGCTGTAATACCAAAAGCATGAAATAATGGCAGTGCTGACATAAATCGATCTGCTGGAGTTGGATCAATAACCGTTCGAATTTGCTCAACATTAGCAAGTAAGCTAGCATGGCTATGAGCAACACCTTTAGGGTTCCCCTCTGAACCAGAGGTAAACAATACTAGTGCTTCGTCATCGCTTGATTGTTGATATTTAATTAAGCGTGGAATATATTGATGCACTGCAACATAAAACTTATCTTTTAAAGTTAAGTTTTTCCGCAAATCTTCAAGAAAACACCACTTAACGTCTTTGATTTCTTCAAGTAGATAATCAAGTTTCCCTTTTCTAATAAATGTGCGTGAAGTAATAATCGTTTTTATTTCAGCCGCAGTAATGGCACAGTTTAAGCCTTTTGTTCCCGCAGTATAGTTAAGCATTGCTGGAATTCGATTTTTTACTGACAAACCAAAAATAGTTGCAACAGTAATGGTCGCATTGGGTAATAAAACACCTACTCGCTCTTTATTTTTAGTAATTTTGGCAATAATACAACCAACACCTATAATTTGTTTTAATAAATTGCGATAAGATGCTTCGTGAGTTGTCGGGTCTTGCACCATTCTTGATTTAACGCCATAGCGAACTTGCGCTTCTAATAATGCTTCAAACAACGTTAATTTTGGACGACTTGCCATGCGTGCATTCATCATAATTTGATGAAGTTTTTCACCTGCAATATAGCGCCTTTCACTAGCCTTAGGGGCGTCAGGCATCGCAATTGATGTTGGCTCAAGCACATGAATGGTTATTTTAGGGAATAAACGACGTTTAAATAATCCTTTTAAACGGCTAGTTAAGGTAAATTCTGCTCCCTCTATCCAAACAGGTACAATGGTGGCTTGAGAACGTGCGGCGACAAAAGCAGCGCCATCATAAATTTTCATTAAAGAACCAGTTACAGTAATTCTTCCTTCGGGAAAAATCACTATAGGGCGCCCTTTTTCGATTTCTCGAACTAATCGCTTAATGGCCATTGGACTGAGAGGATCCATTGGCACAAAATCAACATAACGCTTTGCTAAGCGGACTAACCAGTGATTAATATAACCCGAATAAATAGCAAAAACAGGTCTTACGGGTAAAAATACGCCGATTAGAATACCATCAAGGAAAGATACATGATTAGGGGTAATAAGAAGTCTATCTTGTTTTAAGTTTTCAAAATTACCATGAATTCTTACATGGAATAGGATCTTTAAGAAAAATTTTAATATTTTAAATAACATTTGATTTCTCAAGTATCGTGCAAAAGTACACGCAGTAATAATAGTGAAAATATAAAAGATATACAAGAACTGCGATTTTTGTTATATAAAACAGTTTTTTATGGTTTAATTAACAATAAATCTTGCTCTAAAAAATAGATATTAGATACTAAAGTTTAAAAAATATAGAAAATCAATAAGGAATAAAAATGCTTATTTTAACAGCCAATGATATTGAAAGATTTTATACAATGAAAGATGCAATAGCTGCAGATAAACAAGCCTTGAAAATCTATAGCCAAGGAAACAGTGATGTGCCGTTACGAATAAATTTTGATATGCAAAAGGGACAATGTTTGTTTATGCCCGCACATATTAAAGGTAGCGATATTGCGGGTATAAAAATTGTTTCGGTATTTCCTGACAATCCTAAATTGGGTAAACCATCAGTACCAGCTCAAGTTTTAATGTTAGACCCGCAAACAGGTGAAGTCTGTGCTATGTTAGATGGTACTTTTGTCACTCAGCTTCGTACAGGAGCCGTTCAAGGTGCAGCAACCGATTTGCTGGCGCGTAAAAATGCTAGTCGAGCAGTATTGATAGGTACTGGTGGGCAAGCAGTATCTCAATTAGAGGCAATGTTAACTGTTCGTTCACTTACTGACGTTGCTATTTTTGATATTGATACACAAAAAGCGAAACAATTTACAGAAGAGATGAGACATCGTTTTGCCCATTTTTCTACTAATCTTTATTTTTCAAAAAATTTGGATGATGATATTAGCCAGGCTGATATTATTACTTCGGTTACAACCTCAAAAGTTGTGACATTTAATGGCGAAAAAGTAAAACCTGGCACGCACGTTAATGGAGTGGGTGCTTATACGCCAGAAATGCATGAAATTCCAGAATGTATTGTTGAAAAGGCTAATATTCGTGTAGTTGATACTAAAGAAGGTGTATTTGCTGAAGCAGGCGATATTATTGATCCAATTAAACAACAATTGGTATCAGAAGATGATTTTTTAGAGTTAGGAGATTTAGTGATAGATCCAGCTCAATGCCGTCTAAATGATCAGCAAATTACGCTGTTTAAAACTGTTGGTACAGCAGTATTAGACGTGTATATTGGCTACGATATCTATCTTAAAGCAAAAGAAAAAGGAATTGGTACGTTTTTATAATACTTAGGTATCAAGTTAGTATAATTTTGTGTTAAAAAGTTTCCGGTAACTAAGTGTTTGAGTATAAAAATTAGCTTTTTAGTTCTTCTTTTTGTGATCGTCTAAGTAATGCCATCGCTGCTTGTTTGGGGTCTTTATGCTCATAAAGGATTTGATAAATTTGATCAGTGATTGGCATATCTACATGATATTTTTGGGCTAATAACCAGACCTCTTTTGTATTATTGCGACCTTCAACAACTTGGGCAATAGCATCTTGAGCTTCTTGAATGGATTTATTCTGACCCAGTAACATTCCAAAACGACGATTACGAGATTGATTATCGGTACAAGTTAAAACTAAATCACCTAATCCTGCCATCCCCATAAAAGTTGCTGGATCTGCGCCTAATGCAGCACCTAAACGCATCATTTCGGCAAGTCCACGTGTGATTAATGCTGTTCTGGCATTGGCGCCAAAACCAAGACCATCAGATAATCCAGCTCCAATAGCAATAACATTTTTGATTGCGCCACCAAGTTGCACTCCAATAAAATCTTTGCTGCTATAGACTCGGAAGCTTTTGCTACAATGAAACAAAGTTTGCAGTTGATTCAAAAAATGCTCATCAGTTGATGCTACAGTTACTGCCGTTGGTAATCCAGATGCCACTTCTTTAGCAAAAGTTGGACCAGAAATAACCGCTAATGGGATTTTATCACCTAAAATTTCCTTAGCTACATCTTGTAACATTCGCCCTGTATTAACCTCAAGCCCTTTTGTAGCCCATACAATTTTAGTATCTTGGCGCAAAAAAGGTTTAATTTGTATCAGAATATTTGCAAAGGCATGGCTTGGTACAACAATCAACAAAATAGGGGCAGCTAAAACAGCTGTTTGTAAATCGCTTTCAATTTGAAGCAGATCAGGAAAAGCAATATCCGGCAAAAATTGCTTATTTTGTCTGTCTTGCTGTAGAGCAGCCATTTTATCAGGGTTATGACCCCATAGCAGAGTTGGATGCCCATTACGAGCGAGTAAAATAGCTAAGGAGGTTCCATAAGAACCTGCTCCAATTACTGTCACTACAGCTTTTTTTTTCATAACAATTTATTAATTTATCGTTAATGTTAATTAATTTAGAAAAATCATTGTAGCGTTTCGTTTGTTTCAGATTCGGCTCCAACATTAGCTTCAGCTTGTTGTTGCTGTTGTTGAAGATAATTCATAAATAACACATCAAAGTTAACTGGCTCTAAATTTACTGGAGGGAATGTACCTTTACTAACTAAACCAGAAATAGTTTCACGTGCATAAGGGAACAAAATATTAGGACAATAAGCGCCGAGGCAATGTTGTAATTGAGCATCATTGAATCCAACAACAGAAAAAATACCTGCTTGAGTTACTTCACAAATATAAACTACTTCATCTTGTGATTTCATTGTAACTGTAACGCGTAATGCAACTTCAAATACATTTTCATTCAACACTTGAGAGGAAGAATTTAGCTCAACATTCATAGCAGGCTGGAACTGCTTAGTAAATATCTCAGGTACATTGTTGGTTTCAAAAGAAACATCTTTAGTGTAGATTCGTTGAATCGCAAATTGTGTTTCTGAACGTTGTGTATTGTTTTGTTCTGTCATGATAAAACCTTATTTTAAAATTATATTATTTTCTTACTAATGGTAAATTTTCGCTATTCCATCCTACAATGCCATCTTTCAATGTAAAGACATGCAAAAAGCCTTGCTTTACAAGGATTTCACCAATAGCCGTTGATGATAAACCATTTTCGTCAACTAAAACAACAAACTTTTCTTTAAATTTTTCAATTGGCTTAATATTCGCATTTTTAATATCAATTGGCAAAATGTTATAAGACTCAGTAATATGCCCTTTTTTAAAGTTATCTGCTGAGCGAACATCAACAACAACTGCATCTTGTTTATTTATTAAATTAATTGCTTGAGCATTATTAATGTTTTGAACCTTAGATAATTTACTTTTGATGGTCAATACAATAATTGCAATAACTAAAATAATCCAACCGAGTGAAAGTAAAATATGATTTTTTATAAAAGGTAGTAATTCGAGTGTAAGAAATTCCATACTTATATGATTACCTAATTTTTTCGATATAAACGCAGATTATAACGATATTACAAACTGAAATATAGTAGAAATATAAGAAAACTTGCCATAGTATGCTTAAAATCTTTGTAACAAGTAAAGTGTTAAAAAGTTTTTGAGTTATTAGCTTAATAGTTTGATTAAATTGTTTAACACTACCAGATTTATGCGCTTATTAAAGTTCGATATTCAATGAAGTTAAAATCGAGTTGAGAAATATTTAATATAAAATTATGAGTCATCTTTTGAAGATAATTTAACTAAATTTATTTAGTAAATATATTAAGCATTAATTAACATAACAATATAACTTGTGTACATATTATATGTCTTATTTTAGTGCATCTATTTGGTGCTTAATGCATTGTTTTGGTGCGTTGTGATGTTTGTGTTATTATTTACATAATAAAAATGATTAAAAAAACACAAAAAAATGGCATCATATTTGCATACACTCTATTTACATAAATAAATTACTTGGCGAGTATGCCATATACTGAACAATTATTTGTCCTCAATGGAGAAGCTACATGTCTATACAAAAAGTTTTAACACTAATTAAAGAAAATGATGTTAAATTTGTTGATTTACGTTTTACAGATACTAAAGGTAAAGAGCAACACGTAACTATCCCTGTTAATCAAATTGATGATGATTTTTTTGAAGATGGCAAAATGTTTGATGGTTCATCAATTGCTGGTTGGAAGGGTATTAATGAATCAGATATGGTATTAATGCCGGATCCTTCAACGGCGGTAATCGACCCATTTTTTGAAAATGCAACATTAAATCTACGTTGTGATGTTTTAGAGCCAGCAACGCTGCAAGGATACGATCGTGACCCGCGTTCAATTGCTAAACGTGCCGAAGAATTTTTAAAATCATCAGGTATTGCTGATACAGTTATTTTTGGCCCTGAACCAGAATTTTTCTTATTTGATGATGTTCGTTTCGGTTCACCAATGTCAGGTAGCTTTGTACATATCGATGATATTGAAGCTGCTTGGAACTCTGGCACAAAATATGAAGAAGGTAATAAAGGCCATCGTCCTAGCGTTAAAGGTGGTTATTTCCCACTTCCTCCGGTTGATTCATCACAAGATATTCGTTCTGAAATGTGTTTAATCATGGAACAACTTGGCTTAGTGGTTGAAGCTCACCACCATGAAGTTGCAACAGCTGGCCAAAATGAGATTGCCTGCCGTTTCAATACATTAACTAAAAAAGCTGATGAAGTTCAAATTTACAAATATGTTGTACAAAATGTGGCACATGCTTACGGTAAAACTGCGACATTTATGCCAAAGCCTATGTTTGGCGATAACGGTTCTGGTATGCACTGTCACCAATCACTTGCTAAAGATGGCGTAAATCTTTTTGCTGGTGACAAATATGCTGGCCTTTCTGAAATGGCATTATTCTATATTGGTGGTATTATTAAACACGCTAAAGCAATTAATGCATTTACTAATCCTGCAACTAACTCTTATAAACGCCTAGTTCCAGGATATGAAGCACCAGTTATGCTTGCATATTCTGCTCGTAACCGTTCTGCATCAATTCGTATCCCAGTTGTTACTAGTCCTAAAGCGCGACGTATTGAAGTTCGCTTCCCAGATCCAGCAGCTAACCCATACTTAGCATTTGCTGCTCAGTTAATGGCTGGTTTAGACGGCATTATCAATAAGATTCATCCAGGTGATGCCATGGATAAAAACTTATATGACTTACCACCAGAAGAGTCTAAATTAATTCCTCAGGTTGCGGGGTCACTTGAAGAAGCACTTAATGCATTAGATGCAGATCGTGAATTCTTAACACGTGGTAACGTATTTACTAACGATACTATTGATGCATACATTGATTTAAAACGTCAAGACGTTGATCGTGTACGTATGACACCACACCCAGTTGAGTTTGAAATGTACTATAGTCTATAAACTATATAGTAATTTAACCTATCAAACCACCGTTAATTTGCGGTGGTTTCTAATCAGGACGGAAAACCAACGATGACATTTAATAATGAATCTGATGCTAATCTTGTTCTCGATTCTATGATTACAAGTATTTTATTACTTGATACTAAACTTAATATTTTGTATGCCAATATTGCTGCGCAGCAATTATTAGCACAAAGTTCAAAAAAATTATTAGAAAGTTATCTTCCTGATTTGCTGGGATACTTTTCTTTGGATATAGATTTAATGCTCAGTACATTAGAGCAAAATCAGGGTTTTACAGATAATGAAGTCAATTTAGTTATCAATAATGAATTGCATATTTTAACATTGACCGCTCAACTATTAGTTAATGGACAGATTTTAATTGAAATGACTCCATTAAATAGCCATAAACGTCTTAGCCAAGAACAATTGCAACAAGCTCAACAGAGTGCTGCTCGTGAATTAGTTCGAGGGCTTGCTCATGAAATAAAAAATCCACTAGGAGGGCTTCGAGGTGCTGCTCAGCTATTATCACGCGAATTACCTAAAAATGAATTACAAGATTATACAAAAATCATTATTGAACAGGCAGACAGATTACGAAATCTTGTCGATAGATTATTAGGACCACAACAACGCTTGCAACAAAAAGAGCAAAGTATCCATCAAGCAATAGAGCGCACTTATGCTTTGCTGTGTTTAGAAAAGACAACCAATATTAAAATTCTGCGTGATTATGATCCAAGCTTACCTGATTTTATTCATGACTCTGAACGAATAGAGCAGGTAATTTTAAATATTGTTCGTAATGCTTTGCAAGCTATCGGGTCAAATATAGGTACAATTACGATCAGAACACGGACAGCTTTTCAAGTTACTTTACATGGACAACGTTATCGGTTATGTGCACGCATAGATATTGAAGATAATGGACCTGGTGTGCCTATTCATATACAAGACACACTTTTTTATCCAATGGTGAGTGGTTATGAAGGAGGAACAGGTATCGGGCTTTCCATTGCACATAATATTGTTGACCAACATCATGGAAAAATCGAATTTAACAGTTGGCCTGGACATACAGAATTCTCGGTATATTTACCAATTAAACAATGAGGTAAGTTAAAATGAATGTTTGGATTGTTGATGATGATAGCTCAATTAGATGGGTGTTAGAAAAAGCTCTAAAAAATGCCCATTTTACTTGTGTTAGCTTTGCGACGGGACAAGAAGTCATTGATGCATTAACCACACATGTGCAAAAACCTGCTGTATTAATTTCGGATATAAAAATGCCAGGATTAGATGGATTAACTTTACTTCATTATGTCAAAGAACATGAACCCAATTTACCGGTGATCATAATGACTGCACATTCTGATCTTGATGCAGCAGTGAATTCCTATCAGAAAGGAGCTTATGATTACATCCCCAAACCTTTTGATGTTGATGAGGTTATTCAGCTTGTTGAACGAGCCATATTACAAAATCAACGTGACAAGTCACATCATCGTGTTACAACCAAAGCCTCTACAAGCATTATTGGCGAAGCACCTTCAATGCAGGAAGTTTTTCGTATTATTGGTAGGCTTTCTAAATCATCAATTAGTGTATTGATTAATGGTGAATCAGGGACGGGGAAAGAATTAGTTGCAAAAGCACTACATACCCATAGTCCACGCTCACAATCCCCTTTTATTGCGCTAAATATGGCAGCCATACCTAAAGATCTTATTGAGTCAGAACTTTTTGGACATGAAAAAGGAGCGTTTACTGGAGCGGCTCAAATTAGGCATGGAAGATTTGAACAGGCGAATGGTGGTACATTATTCCTCGATGAAATTGGTGATATGCCACTTGATGTTCAAACCAGATTATTAAGGGTGCTTGCTGATGGGCAATTTTATCGTATTGGCGGTTATTCACCTGTCAAAGTAGATGTTCGTATTATCGCAGCTACTCATCAAGATTTACAAGCTAGGGTTCGTGAGGGGAAATTTAGAGAAGATCTTTTTCATCGTTTAAATGTAATTCGTATCTTATTGCCACCGCTATGCGATCGAACTGAAGATATACCAAAACTATCAGAACATTTTTTACATACAGCAGCAAAAGAATTGGGGGTAGAAAGTAAAGTGTTTAGTTCGGAAGCTTTAAATGTTTTATGTCGCTTTAATTGGCCAGGTAATGTTCGTCAACTTGAAAATATTTGTCGCTGGGTTACCGTAATGTCTTCAAATAAAGAAGTTATAGTTCAGGACTTACCGCCAGAATTATTGCAATTATCGACAGCTAAAACAGTGGTTACAAATGAAAATAACACATTGCCTACAAGCCACTTTTCTCAACAAGAAGTTGATTGGAAAGTATTGCTGGAACAATGGGCAAAGCAAGCATTAGTAGATGGTAAAACAGGAATTTTGACTGAAGCAATAAATGATGTTGAACGAATCTTATTAAGAAGTGCGCTTGATTTTACTCGAGGCCATAAACAAGATGCTTCTCATCTGCTAGGCTGGGGGCGAAATACCTTAACTAGAAAACTTAAAGATTTATCACTTGATCACACTAAACAACTCTAATTATCAATATTAATTATGCTATCGAATAAAAAAATCGATAGCTTTTTAATCCATTCATTTCAGTACGATTTAATGTGCCTTTTATTACATATTAGTTTTTTAAACATTTAAAGTACATTGAATAGAACAAAATTTTTAGTTACAATCATGATGTAAATGATAATTATTATAATTATCGTTTTTGTTTTTTTACTTGGCTGATAATTAGGAGTTACAATGTATTCATATATCAAAGTGAAATTTTTAGTTTTACTTGCTGTTTTGCTTGTTTTGGTTGGATGTGACAATAAAAAAGAACAGCAAACTTCTGCAAATACACTTATCATTGAACATGCTCAAGGTAAAACTAATCTGCCTGAAAATCCTAAAAAAATTGTTGTTTTTAATACTGCAACACTTGATATCATGGACGCATTAAATATTCCTGTGACAGCAGTGCCTCAATCAGATGTACATTATCCAACTTTCTTATCTAAATATGGACGCAAAGACTACACTAATGTGGGCACTTTATTTGAACCAAATTATGAAGTTTTAAGTTCAATTCAACCAGATGTTATTGTTGCTGGAGGTCGCGCTACTGATGCTTATAAAAAATTGAATGATATTGCTCCGACGATTTCTTTAGATATTGACCCAAATAATTTTTTAAGTAGTTTAACTCAAAGAACAGAACAATTAGGCTCAATCTTCAATAAACAAAATGAAGCTAAGAAACTTATTGCCGATTTTAATCAAAAAATCGAACAATTGAAAACCAAGACAACTACGGCTGGCACAGCGCTTGTGATTATGATTAATGGCGGTAAAATGTCGGCTTATGGCTCAAAATCTCGTTTTGGTTTTGTGTTTGATGTGCTCGGTTTTCAGCCAGCAACTACTTTCCAAGAAGCTGGTCGTCATGGTAATGCTGTTACCTCTGAATTTATTTTGAGTGTTAATCCGCAGTGGATATTTGTGTTAGATAGAGATAATGCAATTGGTAATAAAGAAGCTCAGTCTGCACAACAAGTACTTGACAACGAATTGATCCGAAAAACTGCTGCATGGCAACAAAACCATATTGTTTATTTAGATTCTTCTTCCATGTATATTGCTGGCGGTATTCAAACCTATAGCCGTTTGATGGATCAAATAGGTGTCGCTTTGCAAAGTGAACCAGCGCATTAATGTAAAGCATGATTAAATCATTTTATTTTATTGCAGGTGTGTTCATTTTATTGATCATGACTGCAATAAGTTTATTTATTGGTGCAGGGCATGTGACACTATTTGATTTATGGTCAGATAGCAATATGCGTGAGATTTTTTTTGTAAGCCGTATTCCTCGAACTGTTGCCTTATTGTTAGCAGGTAGCGCCATGAGTGTTGCAGGTTTGATTATGCAATTATTAACACAAAATCGATTTGTTGAACCTTCTTTAGTTGGCACTACTCAATCGGCTAGTCTTGGCTTATTAGTTATGATGGTTTTAGCTCCTGGCGCTAGTGTTATGACTAAAATGGTTGTTGCTAGCCTATTTGCTATGATTGGCACAATGATATTTATGGCGATTTCTCGAAAGATTATTTTAAAGTCTGCAATAATGGTACCTCTTATTGGCATTATGTTAGGTGCAGTTATTAGCGCTATTACTACATTTTTTGCCATGTATTTTGATTTATTACAATCACTTGGTGGTTGGGAATCGGGTGATTTTTCAGCTATTTTAAAAGGCCGTTACGAATTATTATGGTTGGTGGGTGGTTTGACATTACTTGCTTGTTGGTGTGCGGATCAGTTTACTGTAGTTGGCTTGGGGCGTGATTTTTCTATTAATGTAGGGCTTAACTATCGTCGTGTTATGTTTACAGGGCTTATTGTTATTGCATTAATTGGCGGTATTGTCGTTGTAGTTGTTGGAGTTTTACCATTTTTAGGATTGATTGTACCAAATATTGTTAGTTTATTATTTGGAGACAATGTTCGTAAAACCATGCCATGGATCTGTTTGTTTGGTAGTGGATTAGTTTTAATTTGCGATATTATTGGGCGTGTAATTCGCTATCCTTTTGAGATCCCCGTGAGTGTTATTCTTGGCGTAGTTGGCGCTATTATTTTTTTAATATTGTTGAGTCGAAAACGTCATGTTAGTTAATCAAAAACGCCATATTTTGTGTCAAAAAAGAGTTCTTTTATTGTTAATTATTGCTCTAGTTTGCATAATATGTTTTATGACTTTCAACCTTAAAGGCAATATTAGCTATATTTTGAAGCATCGAACGTGGGTAATGCTAACTATGATTTTAGTCGCTTTTTCGGCTGCGACATCAACACTGCTTTTTCAAACAGTTACCAACAATCGAATATTAACACCTTCTATTATGGGATTTGAATCACTATTTGTACTTATTCAAACAGTTGTAATCTTTTGTATTGATTCACAAGGTATTCCTTATATTGGTATTATTGGTAAATTTGTATTCGAATCACTTTTATTAATTCTATTCTCTTTATTTTTATATCGAGGTTTGTTTACTAGACTCAAGAAAAATTTACATTTGGTATTATTAATAGGAATTATTTTAGGCACATTATTCCGTAGTTTTTCTAATCTATTGCAACGCTTGATGACCCCGTCTGAATTCGCTGTGCTTCAAAGTCGTATTTTTGCTACATTTACACGTGCAGAGCCTATATTGATTATCTTTTCGTTAGTAATAGTAGCTATTGTTGGTCTATTTTTATGGCAAATGCGATTTAAATTTGATGTACTTGCGTTGGGTCGGGATAATGCAATCAATTTGGGTATCGATTATCAAAAAAGTGTCACTATTATATTATTGCTAGTTTCAGTTTTAGTGTCAGTGTCAACGGCATTAGTCGGTCCATTTACTTTTTTGGGGCTTTTAATTACTAATTTAGCTTATAGTATTTGTGGATCAAGCCAACATCGTTTTTTATTGCCTACTGCTTTTTTGTTAGGTGTTATTTTTCTGGTCGGTGGACAAATGTTCTTAGAGCGAGTATTAAATATGGTTGGTGCATTATCCATTGTCATTGAATTCATTGGTGGTTCTTTGTTTATCTTCTTATTATTAAAAAAGGTTCCAAAGTGATAAAAATTGATAATGTTAGTAAAAGCTATCAAACAGTATCTGTATTAAAAAATGTCAACGCGACGATTTCACAAGGTGGAATTACTGCTATTATTGGTCCAAATGGAGCGGGGAAATCGACGCTATTATCAATTATAAGTCGTCTTCTATTAGCTGATGAAGGACAAGTTAAAATTCAAAATATGGATGTTGTTAATACGCCAAGTGATAAACTTGCCACTTATTTATCAGTATTGAGACAAGAAAACCGTTTTACCAGTAGATTGTCTGTTTTTGAACTAGTTGGATTTGGGCGTTATCCTTATACCAAAGGGCGTTTAAATGCTGATGATTATAACCATATTTATCGAGCGCTCGATTTTTTAGATCTTACTGAATATAAAGACCGCTTTTTAGATGAATTATCTGGTGGTCAACGGCAACGAGCTTATGTTGCTATGGTGTTATGTCAAGATACTAAATATGTATTACTTGATGAACCACTCAATAATCTTGATATGAAACATGCTGTTGCCATGATGAAACAATTGCGCCGCGCAGCCGATGAGCTGGGTAAAACCATTGTGATTGTTATTCATGATATCAACTTTGCATCCGTATATTCAGATTATATCTTAGCGATGAAAAATGGTGAGTTAGTTTATCAAGGAACCCCAGAACAGATTATGAACTCAGTTATTTTAGAAGATGTCTTTGAAACCACTGTTAAAATAGAAAAAGTTCATTCTCAAAATATCGCAATTTATTACTAATTGCGCCATAAATAAACACAAATGATGACAAAGTATTACCTATATTAAATAATAGCAAAACTTAGAATAGGTAAAGCATGTTTTATTGGTATTATTTGGGGTTTAGAAAATAATGGATATTCCAATATTATTAAATTTGCCAGTAAGCCAAATGTGCCTTGATGATTTTAATAATATTAAATTAAAAATTTATAGAGATGTTAATTTTCAATATACAAATAATTATCGCATGCAATATGTCGGAATGGTTTTCAATTAATATTTAAAAACATAAATGACCAAACGGAATTTAGCAACTTCCTTTGTGCTTCTTATAATTTGCTCTCGTAACTTTCTTAATGTTCTTGAAATATTAAATGGTTATTTTATAAAATGCTTTAGCTATAACGTTGAGCATGAAAGTTTACATTAATCCATATGAATCATATTTATATTTGACGTTAATTCTCTACAAAATTATAAAACTACATAATGGAAAATATTTATAATAAATCTAAAAATTTTAATTAAAATAAAAGAATAAAAAGTTAGATCCAGATCACATATTGTTTATTAATAGAAATAATTTATTGGATAATTAATGTTAATCTATTCATTATTGCAGAATTGATTCATAAAAGGATTTAGATTTGCTGAGTCATTTTAGTCGACCCAACATTTTAACCCAGAGGTATTTATTATATGTTTCATTTAGTTAAAGAAGATATCCATTTAAATGAACAAGCAACCAATAAAATTGAGGCAATTAAGAAGATTGCCGCAGCATTAACTAGTACTGGTTTTGTCGAAGAAGGATATGTTGAGGGGATGCTTGAGCGTGAAGATCAGGCTGCAACTTATTTAGGTATTGGTATTGCGATACCGCATGGTACACCTAAAACTCGCCATTTAGTTAAAAAAACAGGCGTTCAAGTATTCTGCTTTCCTGAAGGTGTAGAATGGGGAGATGATGGAGAAAAAGCTTATCTTGCTATAGGTATTGCTGCGAGCTCTGATGAGCATTTAGAGCTACTTCGACAATTGACACATGTTCTTGGTGCCGATGGGGTAGAGGAACGAATCAGAAAAATTCAATCTGCTGACGAAGCAGTTGCCATTTTAACAGGAAAAATAAGTCCAGAAGATAGTCAATTTGTTGTAAATGAATCATCATTATTATTAGATATTTCTGCTGATAGTTTATCCACACTACAAGCATTAAATGCATCGCGTTTAAAACAACAACATGCAGTAGATTCAAGCTTTCTCGTAAATGTTTTAGATAGTAGACCAAGTTATTTAGGTAGTGGTGTTTGGTTAAACGATAGCAAAGAAGGGAATTTGAAAAATGCGATTGCAATTAGTCGTACTGTCAGCAATTTGAGTGAAGAAGGAAATCCCGTCAAAATGCTCATTACCATGTCTGTTGTAGATGATTCTGTTTCAGACATTATTGAACATTTGGCATCATTAACATTCAACCAAAAATTGGAACACCTACTGACTGCCAATACTGAAAAACTAATAAGTTTACTTACCTCAGGTTGTGCTGAAATATGCACTGAAACCAATAATACAAATATTGAGCATACTTCACCAAACACATCAACGACAACAACTGCTAATAATATTTTGTGCCGTGAATTTGTCGTACCAAATGAGAACGGATTACATACTCGTCCGTCATCTGTACTAGTTAAATTAGTCAAAGAGTTTAGTAGTAAAGTAACAGTCGCAAATCTTGATGGAAAAGGAGAACCAGTCAGTGCTACTAGCTTAATGAAAATTGTTGCACTTGGTGCTAAAAAGGGTAGTCGATTACAATTTACAGCAGAAGGTGATGATGCTGCACAAGCGCTTGATGCTATTGGTAAAGCTATTGAAAGCGGTTTAGGTGAGGGGGTTTAAATGACTTATCGTATTGCAACAATTACTTTAAATCCTGCTTATGATCTATTAGGTTTTTGCCCTAAAGTTGAACTTGGTGATGTTAATTTAGTTCAAACTAACGCTTTGCTAGCAGCGGGTAAAGGTATCAATGTTGCCAAAGTATTATCTGATCTTGGTATTAAATTAACGGTTGGTGGATTTTTAGGTAAAGAAAATCGTGATGGTTTTAATTTATTATTTGATTCACTAAATGTTGTTGATAAATTTCAAACCATCGATGGTCGTACACGTATTAACGTTAAACTAACTGAAGAAAATAGCGAAGTAACAGACTTAAACTTTTCAGGTTTTACTATTAGTGATCAAGATTGGCAAACTTTTGTTACCAATTCATTAGAATGGTTAAAAAACATTGATATGGTAGCCATTAGTGGTAGTTTGCCAGTAGGAGTATCTCTTGAGAAATTCACTGAATGGATGAAGCAAGTTAAAGCTATTTGTCCTAAGGTGGTATTTGATAGTAGCCGTGAAGCTTTAATCGCAGGGCTTAAAGCTAAACCTTGGTTAATTAAACCAAATGATAAAGAGCTTGAAATGTGGGTAGGGAGAAAATTATCCACATTGTCAGAAATTAAAACCGCAGCCATGGAAATTATTGATAGAGGGGTAGAAAACGTAGTAATTTCACTAGGAAGTAAAGGTGCTTTATGGGTAACAAAACATGAAGCATGGCTAGCCAAGCCGCCTAAATGCAAGGTGGTTAGCACGGTTGGTGCTGGTGATTCAATGGTCGGTGGTTTACTGTATGGTTTACTAACTAATCAATCAATTAAAGACACCTTAGTATTTGCATCAAGTATTGCCGCTTTATCAGTTGAACAAGCAGGTGTTGGTATCTCAGACCGCCAAGCGGTTACCAACATGTTGGAAAAAATTGAAATAATCGCGGGATAGGAGTATTCATGAATATATACATTATTGAAGGCAGTAATGCAGGCCCAGTTAACGGGCGCTTAGCTAAAGCGGAATTAGCGTTAGCAGCTAATTCTTTAAATTTAAATATTGTTGATAATGCAACATCAGCTGATACCATCATTTCTGTTGGTGGTGGTAATATTAGTGAAAAATCAGTTATTGGCAAAAAAGTTTATATAGTAAGTGATTTCAATGAAGTTTTTGCTGATCCTAAAAAAATCTTGAATGAAGCACAAAGTAAAGCAACTGTTTATGAACAATCAGCTAATACTACTATTGCTTCTATCCCAAATAATGGTCAAAAACGTATTGTTGCGGTAACCGCATGTCCAACAGGTGTTGCTCACACCTTTATGGCGGCAGAAGCGATTGAAGAGGAAGCCAAAAAACGTGGATGGTGGTGTAAGGTTGAAACACGTGGCTCAGTTGGTGTCGGTAATGAATTAACACCAGAAGAAGTGGCTTCAGCCGATGTTGTAATTGCGGCTTGTGATATTGATGTTGATTTGAGTAAATTTGCAGGTAAAAAACTTTATCGCACCAAAACAGGTCCAGCTCTGAAAAAAACAGCGCAAGAATTTGATAAAGCATTTGAAGAAGCAACAGTTTATCAGCCAATAGCAAACTCCTCAACAGCTAAGGCAAATAATGATAAAAAAGGTGTCTATCAACATCTATTAACGGGTATTTCTTACATGTTACCAATGGTGGTTGCTGGCGGTTTGATTATCGCTCTATCATTTGCATTAGGTGAGTTTAAAGAAGTAATAAATAACCAAGGTGTTTTGGTTAAAACTTTAGTGGGTGAACCTCATCTAGCTCAAATTGGTGAACTTGCTTTTTCATTGATGGTACCATTACTTGCTGGATATATTGCTTATTCGATTGCCGATAGACCTGGTTTAGTACCAGGACTTGTCGGTGGTTTACTTGCGGTATCGACTGGCGCAGGATTTTTAGGTGGTATTATTATTGGTTATTTTGCTGGTTATTTAGCAATGTGTATTTCTAAATATTTGCCATTACCAAAAACTCTTGAAGCATTAAAACCTATTCTTATTGTGCCATTATTTGCAACATTAATAACAGGGTTAGTCATGCAGCTTATTTTTGCTACACCTATTGCATGGATTATGATTCATTTAGATGTATGGTTAAGATCAATGGGTACCACGAACGCAATTCTTTTAGGGGCTGTTTTAGGCGGCATGATGTGCACTGATATGGGAGGACCTATCAATAAAGCAGCGTATTTGTTTGGGACAACATTAATTTCATCACATCAATATATGCCAATGGCAGCTGTTATGGCTGGTGGCATGGTTCCACCTTTAGCAATGGGGATTGCGACACTTATTGCACGCAAAAAATTTGCTAAAACTGAACAAGAAAGTGGTAAAGCTTCATTGGTATTAGGTTTATGTTTTATATCTGAAGGGGCAATTCCATTTGCTGCGCGCGATCCATTACGTGTTATTCCATGCTGTATTATTGGTGGTGCTATTACTGGTGGCATGGCGTTAGCCTTCGGTTCAACATTAATGACACCACATGGAGGGTTATTTGCTTTAGCGATTCCAGGCGTGGTTAAACCAGTTGGAGGTTACTTATTATCTATCGTTGTTGGTGCCGTTATTGCTGGTGTTGCTTATGCATTTATTAAACAGCCAGAATCGGAAGCTACAGCTGTCGCTTAATGTTTGTTAATAATATAAGAAAAAGCGCCATCAAGTGATGGCGTTTTTATATAATATGACATTTAAGCTATTTTTTTACCCAGCGCTGTAAATCTTTAGGGATAAAATGATCCATTCGTTGTAGTATAGTTCGATGATCTTCCGAAACAATTAATGTTTTATAAAAACTATCTCGAACAAAACCTTCATTCACTGCATGTTGCAAAAAATTAAGCATTGGTTGCCAAAATTCTAACACATTAAATAATGCAACGGGCTTTTCATGATAACCTATTTGCATTGCTGTCCAAACTTCAAAAAGTTCTTCTAAAGTTCCCGTTCCTCCTGGCATTGCAATAAAACCATCAGCCAATTCCGAAAGTCTTGCTTTGCGTTGATGCATATTATCCACTATTTCTAAACGTGTGATACCGTGGTGTGCTGTTTCAGCCTTGACTAAATGTTCAGGAATAATACCAATCACCTCACCACCATGAGCAAGTGCTGCATTAGCAATAATCCCCATTAAACCTTTATTACCACCACCATAGATTAAACGCCTATTTTGCTGAGCTAATATTTTACCTAATTGTTCGGCATACACTCGATATTCTGGACGGATTCCTTCACTCGCACCACAAAAAACACAAATATTTTTTTTCATAAAACATATTCTAGCAATTGTTAAATTGATTCTCTATTTTAACATAATTTGTTTACAAGATGAGCAATTGGTTTTATTTAGTATTTTTACGATTGACAGAATAACTATAGATGGTTAATATTCTGTCCGTTGACTGTTCCTCCATAGTTCAGTCGGTAGAACGGCGGACTGTTAATCCGTATGTCACAGGTTCAAGTCCTGTTGGAGGAGCCAACTTTCCTAATTCCAATATTTTAACTCCTGCTTATGGCAGGTTTTTTTTTCCTCTACAAACAATATTTTTTAGCCGTTAATTTTTAGATAGCAAGGCTGATTTAATAGGTCTATAATTCAATCATGAGTCCGACAATATGGTTAAATTATGAAGGTTAATATAGTCATTGCGGTCATTCTAACTGCCGCTAGTTTATTTTGTCTCGCTGCTGAACATACTCCACATTGGGGCTACGAAGGGCAAGAAAAACCTGAAAATTGGGGAAAACTTTCGCCTGATTTTTCAACTTGTGAAAATGGCAAAAATCAATCTCCTATCAATATACAGCATGTGCTTAAAACCCGTCATAGTGAACTGAGTCTTACTTTCGAATTTGGCAAACAAGAAATGATAAACAATGGTCATACTGTGCAAATCAACATTACAGGGCAAAATACGTTAATTTTAGATGATGAAACTTTTACCTTGCAACAATTTCATTTTCATTCGCCAAGTGAGAATGAAATTAACAGCAAGCATTACCCAATGGAGGCACATTTTGTTTATCAAAACGAAAATGGCGATCTGACTGTTATGGCTTTAATGTTTAAAGAAGGTAAAACCAATTTAGAATTGGAAAAAGCATGGCACCAAATTCCAATATCGGTTGATGATAGTATTTTATTAGATAGGACAATTGATATTAAAGTATTATTACCGGAAGTATTGGATTTTTACCGTTTTAGTGGTTCACTTACCACACCACCATGTACAGAGGGTGTAAGATGGATTGTTTTAGAACATGAAAGTAGTGCTTCAAAAGAACAAATTGAAAAATTCCACTCAATCATGCATCATGATAATAACCGGCCAGTTCAGCCTCTAAATGGTAGGATTATCATTGATTAAGAAACCTGTTTGGCTTTACGAACATAATCAAGCTATTTATTACTTGCTCAAAACTTGATTTTTGCTAAATGGTGAGCAAACGGTAATTTTCTTTTAATCTTCTATTATGTAAATGTTAGGACTACTATTCGAGCAAAGGATATGATAACCGATGTTTATTCACTTTTATTATGGCTGACACGGTTATCTTTAAAAAATTATATGATTATTTAGGTAAATAATCTGTACCAAAATAGTGATAACGACAAGCTTTAATTGGTAACATATATAATTTATTACCAAATGGCGTATCAACATAATTAATTTTGATGATAAAAAGTTATCTTTATTTATCTCATCATTTTGGGGCATAACTACTTTACCTTATAAACTTATGTTTACTCCTTTTATTTGATAAGGCAAACTTAAGCTATCTAAGTTGGATTAATTTAATCCAGCATCAAATTCTTTTAGAATAAAATAACAAATAAGCATATTTATATAATTATCAATCATATATAGGAACGGTTGTAATATAAAAACAATTATTTACCTAATCGCTTATAAAGTCTTTCTGGGCGACCAATTTTTCCGTGATTAAGTTCGACTGTTAATAGTTTTATCTGTACACAATATTCAAGGTATCGTCTAGCTGTAGTTTTACTGATTTTTGCTTTTTCAACAATTTCATCAACAGTTTGAGGCTTATTGGTTTGCATAAAAAGATCCTTAACTTTTTGTAAAGTGATTTCTTCAATGCCTTTTGAGTGTCGATTCATATCAACAAAATCTTTAGTTTGCAAATTAAATAGTTCATCAATTCTACGTTGATTAACATGTTTTTGTAGACTTTGCCGATATAAGAAAAGTTCAAAACGCTCTAAAGAGTGTTTCAATCTTTGATAAGAAACGGGTTTAATTAGGTAATCAAAAGCGCCATAACGAATTGCTTTACTGCAAGTATCCATATCGCTTGCTGCGGTAATAAAAATTACATAACAATCTAAATTATTATTAAGGATATATTCAAATAGATCGATGCCCTTACCATCAGGTAAATAGTTATCTAGCAAAATTAGCGTTGGCTTAAGTTTTTCAATCATAATTTTTGCTTCGGCAAGATTCGATGCAATACCTATAACTTTAACCTTGGTATCTTTTTGAATAAATTCAGCATTTAGCTCAGCTAAAAGGGGTTCATCTTCAACAATAAGTGCTCTAATGATGTCATCTTTTATTTCATTCATACTTTACTCATCCTATTTAGGTATAAAAACAGAAAAAATGGTCCCATAGGGTTTATTATCTTCAAATATAATATAACCATTTGCTTTCTTGATATAAGTCGAAACAAGATGCAGGCCAATACCATGCTCTTTAGTATCTTGGGAGGTAACACCTGGCTCGAAAATTGAATCACGGATACTATCATCGATACCACAACCTTGATCACTCACCTCAATCACAATTTCATCAGTTGCATCGCTTAAATATAGATAAATTGTTTTATCACCAAGATTATTTTGCAAACTGGCATTAAATGCATTATCTAGTAAATTACCTAAAATTGACATAAATTCTGTTTCGGTTATTAGATCGGGTAAAGCAGTTAATTGGCAAGCAGGATCGAACACTAATTTTAAACCAATTTCATGTGATTTAGAATATTTACCAATTAATAAACCGCATACAGCGGGAACTTTAAAATGTTGAGTAATAAAATCTAAATTATTTTGATTGTCAGTTGAATGTAATGCAATAAACGATTGTGCTTCATCATAACGCTTCATACAAATTAATCCGGATAAAGTTGCCATCCAGTTAAGATGCTCATGTCTTAAGGCTCGTAAATTATCCACATATTGAGTAACTTGGGTTAACTGCATACTCAATAAATTGATCTCATCAAAGTTACGGAAAGTAATTACCCAGCCTTGAATTTTATCATCAACAATTATCCGTATACGGTTAGCAATCACAACAATATGATTAAACTGGCAAATATGGTCATGAAGATCCTTAGTTTCTTTATCTTCACCATAAAAAATATCTGTCGATTGAATAAAATCACTCAAATCATGATTAGGCAATGCTTCATCACTCACTTTAATACCTAAAATATTTCTTGCTGATTGATTAATATTTATAATTTTATAATTAAGATCGATAGCAATAACCCCCTCAAAAATTGACGCCATGATGGATTTTTGTGTTTTGACTAATAACGCAATTTCTTTGGGTTCTAAATTAAACATCTGTGTTTTGATTGCTTTTGAAAAACAAAATGAAAAGATGAATAAAGCAAAAAATAAAAAACAACAGAAAAAAATAAAAGGTATAAATTGTGTTAGATGTATAGCGTAGATATCATCTATCATATAACCGACAGAAACAATCCCAATAACTTTACCTTGATCTACAATAGGTGCTTTACCTCGTAATGCTAAACCAAGCGAACCTTCGCTAATAGTAATACTGCTATTACCATTAAGTACTTCCTGATTATCTCCTCCAATCATTGGTGAGTATAAAGGACTGTTAGCCGTATGAAATAGACGATGAGCATTAGCATCACCTATAACAATATAACTAGCATCACTTTGTTGAAAAATATCAATAATAAAATCGGCTATTTTATTTGTATTCTTTTCTTTAACGTATTTGATTAAGCTTGGTACAACGGCTAATTCTTTTGCTTGAATTTGGGCTTTTTCACCTAAACTTCGATATAAATTTGTTTCTGTTGTATTCCAAATATAGCTTTGCAGTAGAGCAAGAATTATCAAGGAAAAGAGCAAAAGAGAACCAAATAACTTAGTAGTAAATGAGAAGTGAATTTTTTTTCGCATTTTTACATTTACTTTTCAAATTAAAATAAGAATGAGTGTATCATAGCATTAAAAAACATAGATCCTTTAAAACCATAAAAACCATAGTTAAAATATGATTTAAATCACAAAATTTATGTCAATCTTTTGTCAAGATACGCGCCAATCAAATTCGAGAAAATCAAATTATTTTGGAGAAAAAAAACATATGGTGGATTTCAATTCAATTGGAAAAACGCATAATGAAAAAGAATCAAAGGTTAAGCACTTTGAAGAAAAACAAATAGGCTGGCCATATAACTGGTGGCGATTTATGGACAATTATAAAATTGGTGTAATTCCGCTTCCTTTATTTATAATTGCTGGTATCCTTATTTTCGCTGAAGTTCTGGTTACTGGTAAATTACCTAGCGAAATTGTTGTTATGATAGTAACTTGTGCTTTCTTTGGTTTCCTTTGTGGTGAAATCGGGAAGCGTTTACCGATTGTTGGCAAGATGGGGGCTGCGGCTATTTGTGCTACTTTTATTCCATCTGCACTAGTATATTACAATATTCTTCCAACATCGGTTGTTGAAGCAACAACTAAATTCTATAAAGATACACATATTCTTTACTTATACATCTGTTGTATCATTGTTGGTAGTATTATGAACATGGATAAGAAAACCCTTATTCAAGGTTTCTTAAGAATCTTTGGTCCAATGGTATGTGGTGAGATTGTTGGAATGTTAGTTGGTGTTGGTGTTGGTTATTTACTTGGTTTAACACCGTTTGAAACATTTTTCTTCTTAGTATTACCGATTATGGCTGGTGGTGTTGGTGAAGGTGCAATTCCACTTTCAATCGGATATGCTTCAATTTTAGGTATGGAGCAAGGTGAAGCGCTTGGTCGTGTGTTACCAATCGTAATGTTAGGTGGTTTAACCGGTATTATCTGTGGTGGTATTCTTAACCGTATAGGTAAAATTTATCCACACTTAACAGGTAACGGTCGACTATTACCAGCAGACGATGAAGTTACCGATAAAAAAGAAGCTAAAACTGAATCTATTATTGATGTAACAACTTTTGCTTCAGGTGTATTATTAGCGGCTATTCTGTATATGGTTGGTATGATTGGCCATAAGGTAACAGGTATTCCAGCACCAGTAGGGATGCTATTTGCAGCGGTTTTTGTTAAACTAATATCTGGAGTTTCACCTAAAGTATTGAGTGGTTCACAAGTTGTTTACAAATTTTTCCAAACGTCTGTAACCTATCCAATTTTATTTGCGGTAGGTGTGGCAATCACTCCGTGGGAAAGAATTGTTGAAGCATTCACAATTACAAATTTAGTTGTTATTGTTTGTACAGTAGTAAGCTTAGTAACCACAGGTTTCTTTGTAGCGAAAAAACTTGGTATGTATCCTGTTGATGCTGCAGTTATTTCATGCTGTCAAAGTGGCCAAGGCGGAACAGGTGACGTAGCGATCCTAACCGCAGCAGAACGTATGGAGTTAATGCCATTTGCACAAATCGCAACACGTATTGGTGGTGCAATAAATGTATCAGTGTCATTACTCATTCTCGGCAATTTCCTAGTATAGTTTTTAGAGTTATAAAAGAACAACCTTAGCTTTGACTAGGGTTGTTTGTTTTTATTTTTATAGTAACAATTAGCACAAACAGCTTTTAAGGAGTATTCATGAAGCTTGTAAGTTATCTTGTTTCTGGCAGAGCAAGTTTTGGTCTTCTTACTGACAACGGCATTGTTGACTTAGGTCAAAAGTTAGGCGATAAATATGTTGACCTAAAATCGTTGCTTGCAGATGATGAAGGGTTATCTATTGCCAAAACTTACCTTAATGCCTCAAGTGACATTAATGAACAAGACGTTACTTATTTACCTATTATTCCAAATCCAAACAAAATTTTATGTGTTGGAATGAACTATGCTGAAAAACGTGCAGAATTTAACGAAACAAGTTCAGCACCAACACTATTTGTACGTTTTCCTGATTCTCAAACTGGGCATAAAACAAATATTATCAAACCAGCTATTACAAATGAGTTAGATTACGAAGGTGAATTGGCGATTATTATTGGCAAATCATGTTTCCGAATTAAACCAGAAGACGCATTATCGCATGTAGCCGGCTATAGTTGTTACATGGATGGCTCCATCCGTGATTGGCAATATACTTGGTTTACTGCAGGTAAAAACTGGCCAAGTACAGGTGCATTTGGACCTTGTTTAACTACATCAGATGAAATTCCAGATCCAACAGTATTAACATTAGCGACATATTTAAATGATCAAGAAATGCAGCATGATTCAGTAAAAAACTTGGTTCATACAGTACCAGAATTAATTGCTTATATCAGCACTTTTACCCGATTATCACCGGGTGATGTAATACTTACAGGTTCACCTGGTGGAGTTGGTAAAAAGCGTAATCCACCGGTATTTATGAAAGATGGCGATAAAATCGAAGTTGAAATTAAAGGGATTGGTCGTTTAACCAATTATGTGGTAGCAGAAAAATAGGTGGCATCATGTATAATTTGGTCGATTTTTCAGTAGTAGATATATCTAAATCATTAGAAGAACGTGATCAGATAAAGCAATTATTAACCTTATCGGATCTGGACTTAGATCCTCAAGTCGACACATTTATCATTGCCCGAATGGATAATAAAATTGTGGCTTGTGCAGGTCTAGATGATAATATCATTAAATGCGTTGCAATTGACCCAAATTATCGGGGTAATCAACTTAACTTAACATTGCTAGATAACGCCATTAAATATGCTAATGAACAAGGTCATTTTCATCTATTTTTATATACAAAACCTGAAAATATCGATTTTTTCAAAGGATGTGGATTTTATCCGATTGTTGAAATAAATGACCTAATAGTGTTAATGGAAAATACACCCGTTGGCATTAAACAATATTGCAAACAGCTTAGCGAACAGCGTAAAGATGGAGCCAAGATTGGCAGCGTTGTCATGAATGCCAACCCTTTTACTAAAGGTCATCAACATCTACTAGAATATGCAGCAAACCAATGTGATTGGTTACACGTTTTTGTGGTTAATGAAAATGTTTCGCTTTTTCCGTTTGATGTTAGATTACAGTTGGTGAAAGAAGGTTCCAAACACTTAAAAAATGTTACAGTACATGCAAGTTCTTCATATATTATTTCAAGAGCAACATTTCCTACATATTTTTTGAAAGACAATGATAAGATCGATAGCGCATACATGGGAATCGATTTATTAATTTTCCGTAATTATATTGCCCCAACCCTTAATATTACTTATCGATTTGTTGGCACTGAACCATACAGTAAAGTCACTAATGCATACAACACATCAATGGGTTATTGGTTACAGGATGAAAAAGTTAGCGATTATCCAGTTATCACGTTGGTTGAAATACAACGTATTGTTGAAGGGCAAGATATCATATCCGCTTCTTTGGTAAGAAAGCTACTTGCTGCAGAGCAATATGAACAGGTAAAACGATTGGTTCCAGAAACCACTTGGAATTATCTAGCGGAAAATTTAGATTCAGTCAAAAAATTAATTCGTTCAAAAGGTAACTAAATGAAAATCAAAAAAGAAGCCATGGCAGGGACTCTCGAATCGAGCGATTTGTTAGTGAAAGTCATGCCAAATTCAGGAATCGAAGTTGTTATTAATAGTGATGTTAATAAACAATTTGGCGATCAAATACGAGCAGTTGTAGATCAAACTTTAAATGATCTTAACGTCACAGATGGTTTAATTATTATCGATGATAAAGGTGCATTAGATTGTGCTATTAAAGCAAGAGTACAGTGTGCAGTGTTACGAGGTGCTGAAGAAGAAAGCTTAGATTGGAGTAAATTACTATGAAAAAATTACGTCGAAGTATGTTATTTCTTCCGGGTGCAAATGCTGCAATGTTATCGACATCATTTGTATACAAACCTGATTCAATTATGTTTGATCTTGAAGATGCCGTTTCAATTAAGGAAAAAGATTCTGCGCGTTTATTAGTCGCACAAACTTTACTTCTTCCTATTTATAAAGAAAATGGTATTGAAACAGTTGTTCGAATCAACGCACTTGATACTCCATTTGGTTTAAAAGATCTTGAAGCTGTCGTTAGAGCTGGTGTCGATGTTGTACGTTTACCAATGACCAATAGCGCAGAAGATATCCACGAACTTGAAGCACACGTTGAACGAATCGAAAAAGAGTGTGGGCGTGAAATTGGTAGCACTAAATTAATGGCAGCTATTGAATCTGCTCAAGGCGTTGTTAATGCAATTTCTATTGCTAAATCATCTCCACGTTTAATTGGTATTGCATTAGCGGCATTTGACTACCTTGTTGACATGCAGACTGAACGCGGTGACGGTACTGAACTATTTTATGCTCGTTGTGCTGTTTTACATGCAGCACGTGTAGCGGGAATTGATGCCTTTGATGTAGTATATTCAAATGTTAATGATGACGAAGGCTTCTTAAAAGAAGTCAGCCTAATCAAAAAACTCGGATATAACGGTAAATCACTTATCAACCCAAGACAAATTGAACTATTACATAACGCGTATGCCCCAACAGCAGCTGAAGTTGAAAATGCTCAAAAAGTCGTTGAAGCAGCTGAAGAAGGTGAAAGAAAAGGTCTTGGTGTGATTTCGCTAAACGGCAAAATGATCGATGCACCAATTATTGCTCGCGCTAGAAAGGTGATTGAATTAGCCAAATATTCCGGTGTACGTAAAGAAATTTGATAGGATTAAAAAATGACTACTTCTATAGATAAAAAAATTGATGATTTGCTTAAACAGCATCCTAATCTCAAGAATATTAAGCCTTTTGTTGATGCTAACGCAACAACACCATATTTAAAAGATGAGTCTAAATACACGCGCAAATTGTGTGATTCTATTGAACAAGCAATTAAAAAATGCGAATTACGTGACGGCATGACCATCTCTTTTCACCACGCTTTTCGTGAAGGTGATAAAGTTATTAACAAAGTAGTTGAAACGATTAGCAAATTAGGTATTAAAAATTTAACTTTAGCATCAAGTTCGCTACTAAGTTGTAACTCAGCATTAATTCCTCATATTGAATCAGGTGTTATAACTAAAATTTATACTTCTGGATTACGGGGAAAATTAGCGGATGCTATTTCACATGGTTTAATGGAAAACCCAGTCCATATTCATTCTCATGGCGGACGAGTAAAGCTAATCCAAAGTGGCGAAATTAATATTGATATCGCATTTTTAGCTGTATCAACTGCTGATGAACAAGGTAATGCAAACGGTGTATCAGGTAAATCACAATGTGGTGCACTAGGCTATGCCATGGTTGATGCTCAATTTGCTAAAAAAGTGGTATTACTGACAGAAGATATTGTTGGTTACCCTAATCACCCAGCAAGTATTCGCCAAGATCAAGTTGACTACATTGTGAAAGTTGATGAAGTAGGCGACCCAACAAAAATTAGTGTAGGTGCTGCGCGTATTACGAGTAACCCACGTGAACTAATGATTGCTCGTTACGCTGCAGATGTGATCGAGCATTCAGGTTATTTTAAAGATGGCTTCTCGATTCAAACAGGTTCTGGTGCGTCTTCAACAGCAGCAACCCGTTTTCTAGAAAATCGCATGCGTGCAAAAAATATCACAGCATCATTTGCGCTAGGTGGGATCACAGCAAGTATTGTTGATCTTCATGAAAAAGGCTTAGTTAAACGTTTATTAGATACTCAAAGTTTTGATGGTACGGCTGGGCAATCTTTAGGTAGAAATAAAGATCACATTGAAGTATCAACTAATGTTTATGCAAACCCAGCATCGAAAGGTGCAAGTGTTGATGAACTCGATGTTGTAATTTTAAGTGCTTTAGAAATTGACCTTGATTACAATGTTAATGTATTAACTGGTTCTGACGGCGTAATGCGTGGTGCATCTGGTGGTCATTGTGATACAGCGGCTGGTGCAAATTTAACAATTGTTGTTGCGCCACTTATCCGTAGCCGTATCCCAACTGTAATTAAAAAAGTGACAACATTAGTTACTCCAGGTGAAAGTGTTGATGTGTTAGTGACCGACCATGGTATTGCAGTTAATCCTAACCGTCCAGAAATTGCTGAACGCTTAAAAGCAGCAAATTTACCAGTGATGAGCATTGAAGAGCTGTATCAAAGAGCGGTTTCTTTAACAGGTGAACCAAAACCAATTGAATTTAAAGATAAAATTGTTGGAATTGTTCATTACCGCGACGGTTCAATCATTGACGTAGTGCGTGAAGTTAAAGACTAATCACAACCAAGTAATAGCCTAACATTGAACTAAACAATGTTAGGCTAGTGCGCTTTTATAACGAATAAAATGCTAATAAAATTTGATGATGGAACGCCAATAAGCCTAGAGCAAATGTTACTTGCCAAGGAAAAAAGGGTCGTTAACCAACAATCTGTACTGACGCTTTATCAGCACCCTATAATCTCACTAAGTTTAGTTATTCCTGGTGCTATAAAAAATAGTAGTGGTGCAAAATACCTTTTTAATGAAGCTATCAAAGCACTTCACAAATGCTTTTTAAAAAATAATATTACTATCATTGATGAAAAACATTATTGCGATATAACCGGTTATGAAGCCATATTTTCAATAAATTATTGTGCCGAAAAGCTAAAGCAATATTGCATTAATATTGAAAATAGCCACCCATTAGGACGATTATGGGATATTGATGTTATTGATCCAGTAACCAAAAAAAGCCTTTCTCGAGTGTTATTTGCAAATCAACCAAGACAATGCCTAGTTTGTGATGACATAGCAAAAGTTTGTGGGCGAGCAAAACGACACTCAATTAATGAAGTTTTTATTGCAATAGAAAAAAAGATACAAAACTTTCAGCAGTCATAAAAATATTCACTAGTTTTAAAACGTACAACAACAATAAATCTACAGTAATTTTATGTCCAATAACAACCTAATTACTATCAAAAACAGGTTAAAGCTTTACTAAAAAAGTAATCGAAAGCTAATAAATTACGGATTGAAGTTATCACCTCAATCCTTATATATTATCCTCTGCAATATTTAAATTATGGCAAGAGCCTGCTCCAAATCAGCTAATAAATCATCAATATCTTCTAGACCAACTGAAATTCGTAATAACTGATCTGAAATACCTGCTGTTTCACGTGCTTTTGCACTAATTCCAGAATGTGTCATTGTCGCAGGGTGGCAAACAAGGCTTTCAACGCCACCTAAAGATTGCGCTAATGTGAAAATATTAAGTGCTTTTAAAAATTTTGGCATAATCTCAGGGTTGCCTGCTAATTCAAAGCTTAAAAGTGATCCAAACCCTTTTTGCTGTTTTTGGGCAATATCGTGTCCAATATTTGACGATAAAGATGGGTGATAAACTTTTTTTATCTTAGAGTGGTTAACTAAAAACTCTACAACTTTCTGAGCATTATCTTGTTGTAATCTTACTCTAGCGGAAAGAGTACGTAATCCACGTAACAAAAGATAACTATCGAATGATGAAGTCAGTGTACCAATATTATTAGCCCACCATAAAACATCGGAAGCAAGCTGCTGCTCTTTAAATACCAAAATGCCTGCCAACAGATCTGAATGACCATTTAAAAATTTAGTACAAGAATGAGTAACAATATCAGCACCAAGTTCCAATGGTTTTTGTAATATAGGCGTCATAAACGTATTATCGACTAAAACCAAAGCACCAATATTATGTGCTTGTTGCGCAATTTTTTGAATATCAACAACACGGAGCAATGGATTACTAGGCGTTTCAATCAATACTAATTTAGGATGTAAGCTGAGTGCTTCTTGCAAGGCCGCTGAGTCAGACTGATCAACAAATTTTACCTTAAAGTAACCTTTTTGGCTTAAACTATTAAAAAGGCGATAGCTACCACCATAACAATCATGGGGAGCAACAACTAAATCATTTGGCGTTAATAAAGCGACACTAACAAGGTGAATAGCCGACATCCCACAATTGGTTAAAATAGCATCTGCGCCGCCTTCTAATTGTGCGACAGTTTCTTCTACTAATCGCCGACTTGGATTTGATTTCCGCCCATAATCGAACTCCCTTGGTTTTGCAAATTCTTGATATCGATAACAAGTAGAAGGTGTAATGACTGGAACAACACTACCATACTGATCATCGGTATTTAACCCCCCACGAACAGCAATAGTACTCTGGTTTAGCTTAGCACATTGGCGTGAAATTTTAGATTGACTGACCATAATATCATTCCTAGAAAAGATTGCGTTTATTAAAACATCAGTTGTATAAGAATAGCACAATAAATAGGGACGTCAACATGTCTAGACGTCTAAGTATCTTGGTGTATAGATTGCAGCAAAATGAAAAAAACGCTAGAATTACCCACATGATTTGTAATGTAATTCGGTGAAAAAAATATGATGGAATGGAATGGTGAGTATATCAGCCCTTATGCAGAGCACGGCAAAAAAAGTGAGCAAGTAAAAAAAATCACAGTATCAATCCCTTTAAAAGTATTGAAAATATTGACAGATGAACGTACAAGACGACAAATTAATAACTTGCGCCATGCAACCAACAGTGAACTATTATGTGAAGCCTTTCTTCATGCTTACACAGGTCAACCATTACCATGTGATAAAGATTTACAAAAAGATCGCGAAGATGGAATACCAAGCCAAGCACAAAAAATGATGCGGGATTTAGGTATCAACCCAGATTTAATTGATGAATAAGATATTGCATTACAATTAGGCTAAAATTAGCTAATTTAATTTACAGAAAGCAAAAAGACGCATAAAGCGCCTTTTTTAACGAATGCCAACTGTACATTTGGGGAAATTATTTTTTACCGCCAACCATAGCAAAACGTTGTTTGAATTTATCGACACGTCCACCAGTTGCAACATCACGTTGTTTACCAGTATAGAACGGATGACATTCACCACATACGTCAAGGTGAATATCATGACCAATGGTAGAATGTGTTTTAATCACATTACCGCAAGAACAAGTTGCAGTAATTGCTTTATATTCTGGATGAATACCTTCTTTCATAATAAGCCTCTAAAGTTTGTTTGTATCGCTATATAAACGGCTATAGTAGCAAAATTTATACACCATACAAGTGTTAAAATAACATGATAAGATCGCAAATTATACGACCAATAGCCATGATAATCAAGTAGTAAAAACTAATTAAACAGACAACTGACCGATTGTCACTTGTAACTCAATCCTTTCACCATTTCGCAAAACTATAATGGGGACAACAGTGCCTGGTTTCAACTCTGCAATCTGATCCATTGTTTCAACAATCGATTTTACAGGTTTATTATTCACCATAACTAAAATATCATCAGTTTGAATACCTGCTTGTAATGAAGGGCCTTCAACATTTGTTACTAAAATACCTAACACAACTGGCATATCACTTGGATTTTGTGTTGGTGCAAACTCTAAACCATCAATACCAATATAGCCGCGAATAATCTTGCCATCTTGAATTAATTTATTCATGATTTTCATTGCTAAAGCGGTTGGAATTGCAAAGCCTATTCCTTCAGGGACTTCATTGCCTAAATTTTTAGCAAAAGTAAGGGTATTAATACCGACTAATTCACCTTTAGTATTAACAAGAGCACCGCCAGAATTACCATGATTAATTGAAGCATCAGTTTGAATAAAATTCTGTCGTCGATAAGGACTTAATCCGTCACGGCCTGTTGCACTAATGATACCTTGAGTAATTGTTTGCCCAATATTATAAGGATTACCGATAGCTAAAACGACATCTCCAATTTTGGGTTCGCGCGAGGTATTGATATGAATAGTTGGGATATTCGTTGCTTCTATTTTAAGCACAGCAATATCCACAAGCTTATCAGCCCCTGCTGAGAGTGCTTCAAAAATTCGTCCGTCTTGCAAGGCAACAATAATTTGTTCTGCCCCCTCGATAACATGATAATTGGTAATGATATAACCTTGATTATTAATAATCACGCCCGATCCAAGAGGCGTAATGGCACTATTTTGTGATTGATGAGAAACGGCATTAACCGAACGGCTATAAATATTAACCACAGCAGGTGCAGCTGTTCTAACTGCATCATAGTAACTTATTGGCGCATTATCAAAAAGTGATCTTGAAAAGCTCGATTGAGTTCCATTACGTAAAGTCGGAAAAATAATCAAAAGAACGAGTGCTAAAACGGCTCCAATCAATATTGGCCATAAGATTTTTTTAAGCATGATTATTTAGATTATAAAAAAGAACGTAGGCAGATTCTAACACATCTATCTAAATGTTAAAATTGACGATTTCCGCCGATGTGAAAACACCGGCGAAAAGAAGAAAATAGCGATAATGACTAATAAAACTTAGCGAAGAATTAAATATAATCGGCTATTTCCACGGATAATATTTAATGCAATGGCTGACGGCTTACTATCAATAATCTTACGAAGATCAGCAATATTATTCACACGCTCTTTGTTTACACCAGTAATCAAATCGCCTTCTTGCAAACTTAACCGAGAAGCGGCTGAACCTTTAGCAATACTTTCAATTAATACTCCTTTTTGACCTTTAACTTCTCCATTGCTTAAGATTGCCCCCTCAAGTGAACGATGAAGTGATCTTGCCTCGGTATTCGATTCATCACTGTGTTTCAATTTAACATCAACCGTAATTTTTTTACCGTCTCGAATTAAACCTAATTTAACGATACGATCAGCCCCAGTTGTTGCAATTTTGGCACGCAATTCAGCAAAGCTATCTACAGGTTTACCGTCCATAGAAATAATCACATCACCAGATTTAATACCTGCTTCTTTCGCAGCGGAATCATCAATAACCTCACTAACAAAAGCGCCTTTTTGCACATCAATATCAAAAGCTTTGGCAATATCAGAGGTTAACTCATTACCTTTAATACCTAACACACCACGCTTCACTTCGCCAAATTCAATAAGTTGGAATGCTAAGTTTTTAACCATATTGCTTGGTATTGCAAAACCTATACCTACATTGCCACCACTTGGTGCAATAATCGCCGTATTAATACCAACTAATTCACCCTTTAAATTAACGAGTGCACCACCAGAATTACCACGATTAATTGACGCATCGGTCTGAATAAAATTTTCAAAACCACTCATACTAAGTCCACTACGAGCCAGAGCTGAAATAATACCAGAAGTTACTGTTTGACCAATACCAAATGGATTACCAATAGCGACAACATAATCACCAACTCGTAATTTATCGGAATCTGCAATTTTAATGGATACTAGCTTTTTAGCATTTTCGACTTTAAGTAACGCAATATCACTTTGTGGATCTTTACCAATCAATTTTGCGGTATATTCATGTCCATCGTTTAAATTAATTGTAATCTTATCTGCATTTTCAATAACATGATTATTGGTTACCACATACCCTTTTTCTGCATCGATAATGACACCAGAACCTTGACCAGTAAATGCTCTTGATTGATTTTCAGGATAGCCAAAAAAACGTCTAAATTCTTCTGGCATCGTATTTTGCATTTTTGCCACACCTTCCACTTTAATACTCACCACGGAAGGTAATACGGTTTCTAACATAGGTGCTAAACTTGGTACTTCAGTATTATCAGCGGATTGAGTAGCTGAAAAGCTTGCATGAGCATTTGAAAAAACGGACAAGCTCATACTGATACTTAATGCAATTACACCTAACAATTTTTTTTGTTTTTTTAATGAATTGTTCATTTTACAACTCTCACTATTCAAAAAATATAATATTTACGAAAGATCCAATTAATATAAAAAACGAAATCGATATTACTTTTCATTTGTTTTAAACAAATTTGGAGGGGTTTCAGAATAATCTTTGGGCTGTTTTTCAAAAACCAAATTATTTTGGGTATCCGCGTTAGGTTCTGAATCAATCCGAATATTGGGTATATTATCATTACCAATAATTTGTTGAGAATTTTCTGCCATGTGTTGATAAAGGCGTCGAAAATCTTTTGCCATATTATCTAAAATTTCTGCACTGTGTGAAAAATGTTTAGCAATGATCTGCTTTTGGGTTTTCAACTCTTCTTGCGCTTGCTCAAGTTCGCGTTTTACACTTGCATACTTACGTGCTTTAGGGCTTATCACATTCATAATAATAAAACTGATAATAAACCCTACGGCAAAACCAATAATAAGGTAGATCACTATATCTTTGTCCATATTTACTCCTTGTATTTATTCATAATAAAATTGCATAAAAAATCGTACTCAAATCTCTGCGCTTATTTTGCATGGTTAGCAAGTTTAATCAATTGTTTTTTTAATTTATCGGGTGCTTGTTGTGCTAAAGTGTATAAATACTTAGCACTATTAATCGTCATATAATTTTGATTATTATTTATTTTTTTTGATTTTTCGGTGCGTGGTAATGGCATTATCAATATATCTGGGTTAATTCGATATTGAATAGAAGATAAAGAAGGCAAAAGTTTTTTACGAATGCCTGACAACAAATTGCTTTGTTCGTATTTTAATCGTGTTAGCCAACTAGCTGAACTCACTTCAATAATTAATACTCCTTGACGATAATTTGACACCCGACACTGTTGATTTAATGGTGAAGGTAACAACTCGTTAACGACATAAGACAATTGATTTAATGCAGAAACTCTTTCCTTAATTTGCGACAAACATGTGTCTTGTGTCAATATTGACATTAATACCTGTGGTTCGTTATCACGCATATGTAATCCTATAATCCGTTATCGATCAATAGTAATAAATTTCATCAAAAATCGTACAACTAATAACTTAATAATTTACCCTAATTGTTAAAAAATGTCTTACCAAAAAATTATATTTACGCATTATTAAATAAAAATTTCATTAATCTTATAATAAATTCACGCCTAGAATAACGCTTAGATTAATAAAAAATAAATTTTAAAATTATTAACTACATTAACAAAACAAAAAATGATAACTTTATTAAAAATAAGGGAAAAATCAACTTAATTACCGCTTTTTTCAAGCTATCCAACTAATTTAATTAAAGAATAAATGAATAAATAAAGATTGCATAATGTCCAAAAATCACGTAGTTTATGGCGAACAAAAAATTACCTATGTTAATTATTCAATACTAGTAATAAAAAGTTAAAAATAAGATTATTAAAATCAGCATGGATATAATACAACAACGAGCAAGGCAATTATTCTTTTTAACTAGCTTCGCATTACTTAACAATTATCTACTCTTTCTAAAAGAAAAAGCTAAAACCACATTGGTATGGTTTCATTTATGTATTGGAAAAAAAACATTATTGAGCCGATGCTATCACGCCGTTTGGAAAACGGATAAATTTAGCAATCTCCATCAGCAACAATTACAACAGCGTTATCGACAAAAAAATATTGTTGTAGCTAAACAGCCCTTGTTATTTTATCGATTATTGCGTTATTTACCTCTAATTATGATTGATCTTTTAAAGAAAAATATCGAGGTAAATACATTACAATCCTTGCTCAATCAATCGACTAAAAATGATATCTCTGCTCAAACTACTTTTTTTGATTCAATACAATATAGTGCTCAGTACCAACATAAAAAAATCCCTATTATGAACAATCATATTGCTTTTCACACGTAAAGGCTATTATCACAATGTATTTTAAACTTAACGTTTCAAAGATTATTTAATAACTATAAAAATAACTAAGGAAATAAAATGGATGCAAACAATACAAAGATTAACAATACTAACTCAGAATTTAACGACAACGATCTTCAAGCCAATAACGAGCCACCAGTTGTAACACCTGAGCTGATTAATGAAGCCAAGGAAAACATGATATTGAACAATGGTAAATGTGGTGCATGCCAAAAAAAGGGCTTTCCTCTTTTTTTAGTTAGAAAAAGTGTGGTACCTAAAAACTTTAAAGGGATTGAATGGGACAAAGGTATGTTATCCCTAACAGACCGAGAGCCAGAAGAAGCGCTAACCCATTTTAAATATGCTTATCGAACCTTAAGAGAAGGTTATGTCTATCTATTATTACAAAAAAATAAATCGGTAAAAGAATGGCAA